>NZ_JAAGNB010001621.1:0-4048 GCF_010550475.1 Amycolatopsis sp. SID8362 | reverse complement strand
CGCGTCGTCGAGCCAGCCCAGCAGCGCGTCCTGCTCGGTGAGGCTCAGCTCGGTGTCCAGCCGGGTGCCCGGCGCGGTGCTCACCGCCCCCGGGTCCGCGCCGTGCGTCCGGTCGACGTCGAGCCGCACGGAGTTGGAGTCGTCCAGCGAAGCCACTTCCTGCTGGGAGAACACGACCTCGTCGGTGGTCTCATCGTCGAGGACGATCGGGTTCAGCTCCGGGTGCGGGCTGTAGCGCTCGACCAGCTTCGCCCGGTCGAACAGGTCGCCGGCCTCGGCGTCCGGGCTCTCCATGTCCGCGCGCGGCGGCCGCTGGCCGAGTTCGCCGGCGAGGGTGAACCCGTGCAGCTCCCGCGCCCGGCGGGCCGGCTCGCCGGAGAACCGGACCAGCGCGAAGAACGCGTCGAACAGCTCGTCGAACCGGTCGTCGTCGCGGTGATCCTTCACCAGCGACGTCCGCAGCGCCTCGCGGAAGAGGCCGCGCTCGGCGAGGATCCCGGGCGCGGCGGACCCGGCGAGCGCGTCCAGCACCTCGGACACCGAGATCCGCACGCCGCCCGCGCGCAGCAGCCGCGCGAAGTGGTGGACGGTCGCTTCCATCACGCCCGCCGGGGCCGGCCGAGGTTCGCGGTGAACGACCGCGCGCCCTGGCTGGTGCTGACCTGGCGGACGCGGCCGTGCTCGTCGCCGGGCGCGGGCTGCTGCTTCTCGCCGTAGTAGCCGGGGCCGTGCCGTCCGGGCCGGTCGCGCTCGCCCCGCAGCGCCGCGCCTTCGTTCTCGGCCGCGACCTCCTCCCCCGCGACGAGCTTCGGCAACGCCGCGGCCGCGCGTTCGACGTCCTTCTCGTACTTCGCGACCACGGAAATCGTGTCTTCGAGCAGGCCGGGTTCCAGCTCGGTCGCGCCGAGGACGGCCAGCGTGCGGGCCCAGTCGATCGTCTCGGAGATGCTCGGCGGCTTGCGCAGGCCCAGCCCGCGCAGCCCGCGGACGACGTCGACGAGGTGCCCGGCCAGCGCGTCGGCCAGCCCGGTCTTCTTCGAGCGGATGATGTCGAGCTCGCGCGCGGCCGAGGGGTAGTCGAGGAACAGGTGCAGGCAGCGCCGCTTCAGCGCGGCCGAGAGGTCGCGCGTGTTGTTCGACGTCAGCACGACGTACGGCGGGTGCGCGGCGGTGAACGTGCCCAGCTCGGGCACCGAAACCTGCTGCTCGGCGAGCATTTCCAGCAGGACGGCTTCGAGTGCCTCGTCGGCCCGGTCGACCTCGTCGACCAGCAGCACCACCGGCTCGGGCGAGCGGACGGCTTCGAGCAGCGGCCGGGCGGCGAGGAACCGCTCGGAGAAGAAGACGCTGTCCTGGGCGCCGATCCGGTCGACGGCCTCGCGCAGGTCGCCCGCGTCCTCGACGATCGCGCCGATCTTCTCGCGCAGCAGCTGCGTGTAGAGCATCTGCTTGCCGTAGTCCCAGTCGTAGAGGGCCTTGGTCTCGTCCTGGCCCTCGTAGCACTGCAGGCGCAGCAGCCGTCGGCCGGTCGCGGCGGCCAGCGACTTGGCCAGCTCGGTCTTGCCGACCCCGGCCGGCCCTTCGAGCAGCACCGGCTTGCCCAGCTCGGCCTGCAGGAACACGGTGGTGGCCAGCCGCCGGTCGGCGAGGTAGCCGACCTCGGCCAGCCGGGCGGCGACGTCGTCGACCGAAGCGAAACTCGTCACGGGTGTCCCTTCGAAGGCGGGCCCGCGGGTGCCGGGGCACCCGCGGGCCGGGTTTCAGGAGAGGAAGTCGTCCAGGTCGCCGTTGAAGCAGTGGTCGACGACCGGGCGGACGGTCTCGAACGTCGTCTCCTTCGGGTTCCCGGGCGTGCAGGAGTCCCCGAGGATGTGGTTCGACACGCGGTCGACGTCGTTGTCGTCGCCCTTGATCACCGCCGCCTGCTCGTAGAACTTCGTCGGGCCGGTGCCGAGCCGGTTCTTCGGGTGGGTGTCCTGGCGGACGTCGGTGAACTTCTCCGGGATGCCGACGTCGCGCAGGAGCCGGATGGCGGCCGCGACCGCCGCGTCGGCGGCCTTGACGTCGGTCATGCCGGTGGTGTCGACGCCCAGCGCGCCGGCCAGCTTCGCGTAGCGCTTGTAGGCGACCGGCAGGTTCCACGCCCACACCCGCGGCAGCGCGATGGCGTTGTTGAGGCCGTGGTGGGTGTCGTAGAAGGCGCTGACGGCGTGCGAGACCGAGTGGATGACGCCGAGGCCGCCGGAGTTGAACGCCTGCCCGGCGGTGTACTGGGCGTACATCATGCCTTCGCGGGCTTCCAGGTTGTCGCCGTGCCAGGTGGCGGCCCGCAGGTGCTGCCCGACGAGCTCGGCCGAATACAGCGCGTTGCCGAGCGAGGGGGTGAAGTTGAGCCGGGAGACGTACGGTTCCGACGCGTGGGCGAGCACGTCGAACCCGCACTGGGCGGTGAAGTGCGACGGGCAGTCGTAGTAGAGCACCGGGTCGTCCACCGCGAGGGTGACGACGGACGCGTCGTCGAAGGCGACGTACTTGTGCGGGTTGTCCGGGTCGGTCGTGGTGTCGGTGATGACGTAGGCCCACGACGTCTCGGACCCGGTGCCCGCGGTCGTCGAGACGGCGATGTGCGGCGGGTTCTTGGGGTTCTCGCTCTTGTTGAAGCCCTCGAACTCGTTGATGTTGCGGCCGTCGTGGGCGACCGAGATGCGCGCGCCCTTGCAGGCGTCGTGCGAGGAGCCGCCGCCGATGGAGACGAAGCCGTCGCAGTTGTTCTCCTGGTACAGCGCGACGGAGTCCATCACGTTGTAGTCCTTGGGGTTGGACTCCACCTGGTCGTAGAGCACCGGGTCGAGGCCGTGGTACTTGAGCGACTCGAAGATCTTGTGCACGATGCCGGTGCCGCGCAGCCCCGACGTCATGACCAGGGGCCGCTTCATCCCCATCTTCAGGGCCTCCGGGCCGATCATCTCGTGCGCGCCCGGGCCGAGCAGCGCCCGCGGCATCGGGTGGAACTCCTTGAGCGGGAACGGCTTGATCAGTTCGTCGACCTGCATGGGGTGTCCCTTTCACGAACGGGCTTGGTGCTCCGCGACGTTATTTCCGGTGCCGGGCAAGCGAAATGGCCCGCACCCGGAAACCGTCCGGGCGGGAGGGCGGAACCGTCCGGCCGGAGCGGGCGGGTACCTGCCCGATCGGACGGGTGCCGCCCGCTTGCGCGCCGTGTGATGATGGGAGCCCGGGGACACCGAGCGGCTCGGCGAGGAGTGCGAGTGGACCTGCGGACCGAGATCGCGCAGTCGTGGCGGCGGGCGGAGCTGTCCGGGCTCTCGCCGGCGTCGTCGATCGACCGGCTGGACATCGCCGACGTCGACAGCCGCAGCCGGCTCCTGCGGGCCGCTTCGCCCGTGCTGGACGAGCTGGCCCGGCAGCTGGCCGGCACCCGGTTCTGCGTCGTGCTCGCCGACGACGAGTGCCGGATCGTCGCGCGGCGGTTCACCGAGCGGTCGGTCGAGCTGGCGCTGGAGAACATCAGCGCGGTGCCGGGCTGCCAGTTCCTCGAGGAACGGACCGGGACGAACTCCCTCGCCACGCCGTTCGAGACCCGCCGCGGCGTCTCCGTCGACGGCGACGAGCACTTCCTCGAAGCGATGAAGCAGTTCACCTGCTACGGCCACCCGGTGGTGCACCCGTCGACGCGGCGGCTGGCCGGCGTCCTGGACATCACCGGCCCGGCCGGCGACGCGAACCCGCTGCTCGGGCCGTTCCTGCGGCGCGCGGTCGCCGACATCGAACGGCGGCTGCTCGACGGCGCGAAGCTCGCCGAACAGCAGTTGCTGGCCGCGTTCCAGTCGGTGCAGCACCGGGCGTGCGCGGTGCTGGCGCTCGGCCAGGACGTCGTGCTGGCCAACACCGCGGCGACCGAGCTGGTCGACACCGCCGACCACCGCCTGCTGCAGGACCTCGGCCGCACCCAGCGCGGCCTCCGCCGCATCCGGCTGACCTCCGGCACGCCGGTGGAGGTGCGCGTCGAAGCCGTGTCCGCGAGCGC
>NZ_JAAGNB010001573.1:0-3065 GCF_010550475.1 Amycolatopsis sp. SID8362 | reverse complement strand
GCGGCTCGCCGACGGGTGGCTCGGCAGCTTCCACACGCCGGCCCAGGCGCGGGAGGCCCGCATCGCGATCCAGGAGGCCGCGGCGGAAGCCGGGCGCGAGATCGAAGCCGACCACTTCGGGCTCAGCCTGGCGGTGGCCGACCAGGGCGTGCCGGACCAGCTGCTGGCCGCGGCGGCCAAGCGGCAGCCGGGCGTGCCGGTCGAGGACCTGGTCGCGACCAGCTGGCCCGAGGCTCGCCGGCTGGTCGAGCAGCACATCGAAGCCGGCCTGACGAAGTTCGTCATCCGGCCGGCCCACGGCGACTTCGAGGAGTTCCTGGCGCACTTCCAGACGGAACTGATGCCACTGCAGAACTGACTGTACCTACTGGTATGTACACTCAGGGCCGTGGACACGAGGGAGCGCCTCATCGAGAGCACCCGCACCCTGTTGTGGGAACGCGGGTACGTCGGGACCAGCCCGAAGACCATCCAGCAGCTCGCCGGCGCCGGCCAGGGCAGCATGTACCACCACTTCTCCGGCAAGGAGGAGCTGGCGCGCGCGGCCATCGAGCGCACCGCCGAGGAGCTGCGCGCGGCCGCCGAAGCGCAGCTGTCCGGGCCGGGCACCGCGCTCGAACGCATCGCGGCGTACCTCCGCCGTGAGCGCGACGTCCTGCGGGGCTGCCCGGTGGGGCGGCTGACACAGGACCCGGACGTCATGGCCGCGCCCGCGCTCCGGGCGCCGGTCGAAGAGACGTTCTCCTGGCTGCGCACCCGGCTCGCCGAAGTCGTCGCGGAGGACGACGGCGGCCTCGACCCGGCGGCCACCGCGGCCGCCATCGTCGCGACCCTGCAGGGCGGCTACGTCCTCGCCAGGGCCGCGGACCGCACCGAGCCGTTCGAGCAGGCGATCGAGGGGATCCTCGCGCTGCTGAAGACCCGCTGAAGGGAAGCCATGCCGACTGAACCGCTGAGCCGCGTGATCGTCCTCGACCAGGAACTGCCGGCCCCGCTGGCGACGTCGCGGGTCGAGATCCGGCGGATCACCATCGCCCCCGGCCACGCCGCCGGGCTGCACGTCCACAACGGACCCGTCTTCGGCAGCATCGAAACGGGTTCGGCGGTCTACCAGATCGAGGGCGGGCCGGAGACCGTGCTCGAACCGGGCGACGTTTTCTACGAACCCGAAGGCGTCCGGATCGCCCGGTTCGACGCGCGCGACGACGGCGTGACGTTCCTCGGCTACTTCCTGCTCGCCGACGGGATGACCGCCGAACTCGTCTTCCCCGACGCTTAGAACTCCAGCTGCTCGGTCTTGCGCGGCATCAGCAACAGCGCCAGGACCGACAGCACCGCCACCGCCAGCAGGCCGATGAACACGTAGTGCGTCGCGTCGTTCAGCGCGCCTCGGACGAACGTCGCGACCGGGGAGTCGGCGTGGCCGCCCAGCACCAGGCTCGTCGCGTCCACCGACGGCGGCAGCTTGCCCGCGACCTCGGCCGGCGGGTTCGCGAACCGCGAAGCCAGCGTGGCGTTGGCGATCGCGCCGAACACCGCCGCGCCGACCGCACTGCCCAGTGACCGGCTGAACAGGTTCGTCGCGGTGACCACGCCGCGGCGGTCCCAGCCCACCACGGACTGGATTGCCACCAGCGTCGGGCTCGCCGCCAGGCCGAGGCCGATGCCGAGGACGAACGCCGCGACCGCGGCCGACCAGATCGACGACGTCGCGCCGAGCGTGGCCACCAGCACCCCGCCCGCGATGATGAACACGCTGCCGATCAGCGCCGTGTCGCGGAAGCCGATGCGCAGGTAGATCTTGCCCGCCAGGGACGCCGAGATCGGCCAGCCGACCGTCAGCGCCGCCACCGCGAACCCGGCCACCAGCGCGCCCGCGCCGAGCACGCCCTGCGCGTACGTCGGCAGGTACGACGTCAGGCCCATCAGGACCGCGCCGACCACGACCGCGACCAGGTTGCCGCCCACCAGGATCCGCCGGGTGAACACCCACAGCGGCAGCACCGGCTCGGCCGCGCGCTTCTCCACCAGCACGAACGCCACCAGCAGCGCCGCGCCCACGACGAAGATCGCCACGCTCGGCAGCGAGCCCCACGCCCACGCGACGCCGCCTTCGAGCAGGCCCAGGATCACCAGCGAGCAGCCGATGGTGAGCAGCGCGGCCCCGGTGTAGTCGACCTTGTGCGGCTTGCGCTCCACGCGCTCGGCGAAGTTGCGGTGCAGCATCAGCGCGGCGATGGCGCCCAGCGGCAGGTTGACGAAGAAGATCCACCGCCAGTCCAGGTACTCGGCGAACACGCCGCCGAGGGTCGGGCCGACCACCGACGCGACGCCCCAGACGCTGGCGACGTAGCCCTGCACTCTGGCGCGTTCCTCCACCGTGTAGAGGTCGCCGATGATCGTCATCGACATCGGCTGGATCGCGCCGGCGCCGATGCCCTGCACCGCGCGGGCGGCGATCAGCACCGGCATGCTCCACGCGGCGCCGCACAGCACCGAGCCGATGAGGAACGCGGCGATCCCGAAGAACATCACCGGGCGGCGGCCGAGGACGTCGGCGAACTTGCCGTAGAGCGGCACCGTGACGGCCTGGGTCAGCAGGTAGATCGAGAACAGCCACGGGAACTGCGAAAACCCGCCGAGGTCGCGCACCACCGACGGCACCGCGGTCGCGATGATCGTGCTGTCCAGCGCCACCAGCGCGGTGCTGAGCATGACGGCGACCAGCACCGGGCCGCGTTCCGAACGGAAGCCGACCCCCTTGACGCTGGTGGCGGCGGGTGTCGTCATCGGCGGGCTGCTCCTCGGGGCGGTCATGTCCGGGGTCAACTACTTTGCAGTCCTAAGCATTCCACCGGGAGGCACCGCACCCCAGCGAATTTCCGTCGCCGCGCTCATCACGCAAGATGGGAGGGGTGAGCGACTGGATCCGGCCGATCGGGCGGGGCTGGGTGGTCCGCGACGCGGTCCCCGGCCCGGACGTCGACGAGTTCGCCGAGCCCGACCGGGTGATCGACGCGCTGGCCGCGCCCGGGGCCGGCGACACCCTGCTGGCCGTGCAGCAC
>NZ_JAAGNB010001528.1:0-3913 GCF_010550475.1 Amycolatopsis sp. SID8362 | reverse complement strand
CGCCGGGCCGAAGCGGTCGGGGAGCGGCTGGCCGAAGTGCGGCGCGCGGCCGCGGCCCAGCCGGACGCGCCGCCGTTCGTCCGGGCGATCTTCGACTACTCGATCGCGCAGCTCGAAGCGGAAGCCACGTGGCTGGAGGGGATGTCCTGATGCCGTACGACCTCAAGAAAGAGCTGAAGCGGCTCTACGCGCCCAAGAACACCGACTGGGCCCTGCTCGACGTGCCCGAGCAGCGGTTCCTCGCGATCGACGGCCGCGGCAACCCGAACACGGCCGAGAGCTACCGGACGGCTGTCGAAGCGCTCTACGCCTTCGCGTACACGATCAAGATGACGGCGAAGAGCCGCGGCGAAGACTTCGTCGTCGGCCCGCTGGAAGGCCTGTGGTGGGCGGACGACTACGCGGCTTTCACCGTGCGGGCCAAGGACTCCTGGCAGTGGACGATGCTCATCGCGCTGCCGCCGTGGATCGGGGAGGACGCCGTCGAGGAGGCGCGGGAAACCGTGCGGCGCAAGAAGAAGATCGACGCGCTGGTCCGGCTCGAGAAGCTGCACGAGGGGCGGTGCGCGCAGGCGCTCCACATCGGCTCGTACGACGACGAAGGCCCGCTGCTCGCCCGGCTGCACGACGAGTTCCTGACGCGGCAAGGACTCGAGCCCGCCGGCTTGCACCACGAGGTCTACCTCGGCGACCCGCGCCGGGTGGCGCCCGGGAAGCTCAAGACCGTGCTGCGTCAGCCGGTGAGCTGACCGAAGCACCCCAAGGCTGCCTTGGGTGCGTCAGACGCAACCGAGGCCACATTGGGGTTTCTCACTGGCCGCTGTGTGTGGGCGGGCGACTGTGCTGGAACCCTGACCCGAGACTACATCCCAGCCCGCCACGACGCCGCCGATGTGGGTGACCGGTCACGAGGCAACCAGCGCGGCTACTGAGAAAACCTCATTGGGGAGCCGGGGGGATCAGTACTCGGAGGTCGCCGGCCAGGTGTCGTCGTGCAGGAGGCGCTTGAGGATCTTGCCCGTCGCGTTGCGGGGGAGGTCCGGCACGAAGTAGACGTCCCGCGGGACCGCGAACCGGGCCAGCCGCTGGTGGATGTACGCCCGGATGTCCTCCGCGTGCAGGGAAGCGCCGCGCCGGGGCACGACGTACGCGGCCAGGCGCTGGCCCCACTCCGCGTCCGCCACCCCGACCACCGCCGCGTCGTGGACGCCGGGCAGGGCGACCAGGGCCTCCTCGACCGGGCGCGGGAAGACGTTCTCGCCGCCGGACACGATCATCTCGTCGGCGCGGCCGGTGACGAACAGGCGGCCCGCCGCGTCGAGGTAGCCGACGTCGCCGGTGGCCATCAGGTCCGCCGCGCGGGCCGGGTCGGTGCCGTTGGTGTAGCCGTCGAAGAGCATGTCGTTGCCGACGAAGATCTGGCCCTCGCCGCCGGGTGGGACCGGCTTGCGGTCCTCGTCGAGGATGGCCAGGCGGGTGCCGAGCAGGCAGCGGCCGGCCGTCGTCGGGGCCGCGCGCAGGTCGGCCGGGTCGGCGATGCTCGCCCAGGACACCTCGGTCGAGCCGTAGAAGTTGTAGAGGACGTCGCCGAAGGTGTCCATGAACGCCGTCACGAACGCGCCCGACATCGCCGAGCCGCTGCTCGCCACGATCCGCAGGGACGACAGGTCGTAGCGGGCGCGGACCCGTTCGGGCAGGTCCATGATCCGCTGCAGCATGATCGGCACGACGAACAGCGCGTCGCACTTCTGCTCGGCGATCGTCCGCAACGTCTCTTCGGCGTCGAACTTGCGGGTCAGCGCCAGCGACGCCCGCAGCGCCATGCCGATCTGCATCGCGGCGAGTCCCCAGCTGTGGAACAGCGGCGCCGCGACGAGGATCCGGTCGGCGGCGCGCAGCGGGATGCGGTCGAGGATCGCCGCGGCGGACCCCAGGCCCTTCGGCGTGGGACGGCGGGCGCCCTTCGGCGTCCCGGTGGTGCCGGAGGTGAGCACGACCAGCCGGCCCGGCCGCTCGACCGGCTGCGGCGGGTCGGCGGGCGCGGCGTGGATCAGCTCGTCGACGGTCGGGTAGCCGGCGTCGGCGTCCGGCCACGTGCTGATCCGGGCGAAGTCGCCGGGGACGTTCGCGATGGTCTGCGCGAACTCGTCGTCGGCCAGCACGGCGGACGGCTTGTGCTCGGCGAGCACGTCCTTGACCGACGCCGCGGACAGGCCGGTGTTCAGCAGGACGACGTCGGCGCCGAGCTTGCTGGCCGCGACGAACGACTCGACCATCGCGGAGTGGTTGCGGCACATCAGCGCGATCCGGTCGCGTTCGGCGACGCCGAGCTCGCTCAGCGCGTTGGCGAGCCGGTTGCTGCGCTCCTGGACCTGCCGGAAGGTGCGGAGGTTGCGCTCGTCGTGCAGGGCGGGCTGGTCGGGGACGCGGCCCGCGGCGGCCTGGTAGCCGCCCGCGACGGTGGCGCCCCACTGCGCGAGGGACTGCAGCTGGCGGGCCAGCTTGTCCGGCCGGGCGGGGCTGAGCACGCCGGCGCGCAGCAGCACGCTCGTGGTGCGCAGCTTGGTCGCCTTGTTGCCGTCGCGGTCGGCGTCGGGGTCGGTCTGCCCGGCCAGGTGCAGGTCGAGCCGGCGGGCCAGCGCGCGGACGTCCTTCTTGATCGACGAGACCAGGTCGAGGTACGCCGGCGGCAGCATCATCCGCACGAACAGCTCGGTCTTGCCGCCCGCCAGCGGTCTCAGCTCCAGGGAGACCCACGTGCCGTCGTCCGGGACGCCGCACCACACCACGTGCTCGCCCGGCCGGTACACGACGGCCTGCACCTGTGCCTCCAGCATCGGCCCGCGCTCGGGGACGATCCGGATCACGCCCTTCGGCCCGCGGCCGCGCGAGGCCGGTTCCTGGACCTCGCACCAGCTGATCTCCGGCACGAACCGCGCGTACCACTCCGGCGATCCGACGATCTGCCACACCACGTCCGGCGTGTGCCCGACCACCGCACTCGCCTCGACCACATCGTCACGCATCGTCTGCCCTCACCGCAGTGTCACCGAACACACGTTCAGGTCACGGAGGCGTCACAGTAACAGCAAACGGGTGATCACGGATACTCCGAACGGCCAGATACCGGTGAGTAACGGACACTCGTAGTAGGTCTTCCTAATGTCCATAGTGGACCAATTAACGGCGTTCACCGAGCATAGCGGGCAAACAGCGTTCAAGAGCCGGCCGCCGGGTCCGGCAACGGCGTGAGCAGGCCCGATACGGGCCGTGTTCGGGAGCGTCCGGGCTTATCGGGCATAACGGTCAACCAGTTCGGCGCCCAGCCGCGCCAGCTCGGCCTGCACCGACGCCGGACCCTCGACGTCGACGAGCGCGCCCCAGCCCGCCAGCTCCTGCGCGATCATGATCGGCGCGGGCGCCGCGACCCGCACCCGCACGCGGTCGTCCGGCAGCTCGGCCACGACCTCGCAGTGCCGCCCGAACCGGTTCCGCATGACGTCGAGGTGGCGCCGGGCCAGCACCACGTCCGCGGTGAGCGGGGAACGGCGCTTCTCGACCTCCTCGACGACCTCCTCCCACACCTTCGCCAGCTCCAGGTCCGTCGGCCGGTCGGCCGCCTCCTCGGTGACGACGGCGGCGGCGACCCGGTCGACGCGGAACGTCCGGCGCCCCTGCTCCGTGCCCGCGACCAGGTACCAGACGTCGTCCTTGTCGACCAGGCCCCACGGGTCGATCAGGCGGTCGCGCCCGGAGTAGGTCAGGCGGACCCGGCGGCGGGCGATCACCGCGTCGCGCAGCAGCTCGACCATCGGCGGCCGGTCCTTCGGGCGCCCGCCCCAGCCCACCTGGTCGACGACGACCGCGTCCGCCGCCGCCTCGGCGTCCGCCCGGAACGTGCCCGGCAGCGCGC
>NZ_JAAGNB010001480.1:0-12381 GCF_010550475.1 Amycolatopsis sp. SID8362 | reverse complement strand
CGGGTCGCGGTCGCCACCGCCGAGCCGTTCGCGACGACGCCCACCGCGCCCCAGGCGCTCCGGCTGGCCCTCGGCTCCGTCGGGCTCACCGAGCTGCGCGACGCGCTGGCGGCCGTCCGGGAGGAAGCCGAGCACGACGCGTACCGCTGACCGCTCGCGGCGAGTACGTTGGGAGCACAGGGTTTCCGGGGGAGGGGCGGCCATGCGGCGGATCGGGATCGTCGGAGCGGGGCAAGCGGGATTGGTCCTCGCGATCGGATTGCGCCAACAGGGCTACGCCGTCACGGTGTTCGCCGAGCGCCCGGCGGACGAGGTGCGGGCCGGGCGGCTCATCTCCAACCAGTGCCTGTTTTCCCCGGCCTTGCAGCGCGAACGCGAGCTCGGCATCAACTTCTGGGACGCCGAAGCGCCGCCGATCCGGGAAGTCGCCTTCGCGGCCGCGGGTGAAGGCACCGAGCCCGCGATGTCCTGGCGCGTCGGGCTCGACCGGCCCGCGCAGTCGGTCGACCAGCGCGTCAAGGTCGCGGACTGGCTGGCAGAGTTCGAACGCCTCGGTGGCGACCTGCGGATCCGCCGCGTCACCCCGGACGAGCTGGACGAGTGCGCCCGAGAGTTCGAGCTGCTCATCGTGGCGGCCGGGCGCGGCGCGCAGTTCGACGCGCTCTTCCCGCGCGACGACGAGCGGTCGCCCTACCGCGAGCCGCAGCGGGCGATCGGGATCCTCTACGTCACCGGGGAACTCGACGTGGTGCCCGGCCTGACGTTCGGGATGTCCCAGGTCGGCGAGTTCTTCCTGCTGCCAGGGCTTTCGGTGCGCGGGCCCGTGCACGGCCTCGGCTTCTTCGGCGTGCCCGGCGGGCCGATGGACGTCTGGGACGGGGTCGCCGACGTCGGGCAGCACTACGAGACCGCCCGGAAGCTGTTGCGCGCGCACTACCCGTGGCAGGCCGCGTTGCTCGACGACGCCCGGCCGGCGGGGCCCGCCGACCTGCTGCACGGCCGGATCACGCCGGTCGTCCGGCACCCGGTGGGCACCCTGCCGTCCGGGGCGAAGGTCCTCGCGATGGGCGACACCGCGGTGACCAACGACCCGGTCGGCGGCCAGGGCGCCAACATGGCCGCGCGGGCGGCCCGGGCGTACCAGGAGGCCATCGTCGAGCGCGCCGACCGGCCGTTCGACGAGGAGTTCATGCACGACGCGTTCGCCCGCTACTGGCGGCACGCCCGGCACGCGACGCGCTTCAACAACGACCTCTTGGCCCCGCCGGCGGACCACATATTGGCCACTTTGGACACCGCGCAGCGGATTCCCGAAGTGGCGCACCGGTTCGCGCACCTCTTCGAGAACCCCGCCGACTACGAAGGCTGGCTCGGCGATCCCGAAGCGGCGATGGCTTACCTCCGCGATGTTCAGTCCGGCGCGCAGAGCGTGCCGGGGGCGGGCACCGCGCCGGTGGTGAAGTAGCGGTCCAGCCACGCGTCCACGCAGGCGCTCTTGCCGCGGGAGCCGTGGCCGTACGTGTCGAGGCTCAGCAGGCGCGCGTTGCCCAGCAGCTTTTCGGTCCGCCGGGCTCCGGCGTACGGCGTTTCCAGGTCGCCCTGGCGGTTGGCGAGCAACAGGATCGGGGCGGTCGGGCGGTTCCACGGGCCGGTGTAGCGGCCGGTGTCCGAGACGTCCCAGGTGGCGCAGGGGAGCGTCTTGTAGACGTCGTACGGCCCGAAGCCGCGGCCGACCCGGTCCGCGCGCCGGGCGTAGTCCCACCAGACGGCGGGGTCTCGCGGGTTCGCCGCGTCCGAGCACAGCGTCGCGCCGCCGCCCAGGAGGGAGTCGATGTCCGGTGGGCCGCCCGCCGACGCCGGTGCGCGCGATGCCGGGTCGGCCAGTGCGGTCAGGAACGCGGCCAGTTGCGGCGCGGCTTGCGCGTCGGTCAGGTAGTCATGGATCCGGGCGATCGCGCTCTGGTAGGTGACGGTGACCTGCTTGCCGGAAGTGTCTGTGACCGTGATCGGACCCGTGGCCAAGCGGTCCAGGATCGCGTCGTAGTCGAACGCGCAGCGCGTCCCGCAGGAGCCCAAAAAGGACTGCAAGGCGCGTGGTCCGTCTTCGTAGCCGCGCAGGCGGTAGCTCATCGGGCCGGGTCCGGTCGCCCAGCGCACCGGGTCGTCGACCGCGTCGAGCGCCACGGAACCCACGCGGCCGGGGAACAGATTGGCGTACGTCTCGCCGAGGTAGGTGCCGTAGGACTTCCCGTAGTACCGCAGTTTCGGCTCGCCGAACGCCGCCCGCAGCCGGTCGAGGTCGCGGGCGATCGTGCCGGTGGAGAGGTGGTTCGCCAGCGGGCCCGCGTTCCGCTCGCAGAGGTCGGTCACCGTGCGGGTGTCCGCGATCTGCCGCTGTTCGGCTTCGCGGGTGAGCGGGAACGTGCCGAGCGCCCGCTGGAGCACTTCGAGCTGCGCCGGGTCGGTGAAGCAGTGGATCTTCGAACTCGCGCCGACGCCACGCGGGTCGAACCCGACGATGTCGTAGCGCTCGTGCAGGAAGCGTGTCAACGCGGGCGCGAACCGCCCGGACGAGCCCGGGCCCCCGGGGTTGTAGAAGATCGTGCCCAGCTTGTGTGCCTGGTCGGTGGCGGGCAGCCGGCCGACGGCGATCGACGCGGTGCCGGCCGAAGGGTCCTGATAGGACATCGGGACGTCGAGGTGTCCGCACTGGTACCCGGCGGCGCACGCGGATTCCCAGACGATTCCGGCGGGGCTCGCGGCGGCCGCGGGCGCACTCAAGGCGACCGCGCTCGCGACGGCCCCCAGAGCCAGCGCAGCACGGAGTTTCGGAGAATTCATGACCCCGATCGTCCCGGCACCGGGACCGGGGGCGCGCGGGTGCGCACCCCCGGAACCGGGGTAGGGCGGGCCCTACGCGGTGAGCTTCGGGATGATCTGCGAGCCGTAGGACGCCAGCGTCGCTTCGCGGTCGTCGTGCATCAGATACAGCGAGAACTGGTCCACGCCCAGCTCCGCCAGCTCCTGCAACCGTTCCACGTGCGAGGAGGCCGGGCCCAGCAGGCAGAACCGGTCGACGATCTCGTCCGGCACGAACTCCGTCGAGGGGTTGCCCGCCTTGCCGTGGTGGCTGTAGTCGTAGCCCTCCCGCTCGCGGATGTAGTCGGTCAGCTCGCGCGGCACCGCGCCCGAAGACCCGTAGCGCGCCACCAGGTCCGCCACGTGGTTGCCGACCATCCCGCCGAACCAGCGCAGCTGTTCGCGCTGGTGCGGCAGGTCGTCGCCGACGTACGCCGGGGCCGCGACGCAGATCGTGATGCCGCCGGGATCGCGTCCGGCCGCCCGGGCGGCGTCGCGCACCGCGCCGATCGTCCAGCGCGCGATCGCCGGGTCCGCGCACTGGAGGATGAAGCCGTCGGCGTGCTCGCCGACCGTCTGCAGCGCCTTGGGTCCGTACCCGGCCATCCACATTTCGAGCCTGCCGTTGCGGATCCAGGGGATCTGCACGGTCTTCTCGTTCATTTCCACCGCGCGGCCTTCGGCGAGGTCCTTGACCACGCGCATGCAGTCGCGGACGGTGGCCAAAGTGGACGGTGGCTTCCCGACGACCCGGTGCGCGGAGTCGCCGCGGCCGATACCGCAGACCGTCCGGTTGCCGTACATGTCGTTGAGCGTCGCGAACGTCGACGCCATCACCGACCAGTCGCGCGTGCCGGGGCTGGTCACCATCGGCCCGACGACCAGCGACGACGTCGCCGCGAGGATCGCCGAGTAGATGACGAACGGTTCCTGCCACAGCACGCAGGAGTCGAACGTCCAACCGTAGCGGAACCCGGCGTCCTCGGCGTCCTTCATCAGCCGCACCACGTCCCGCGCGGGCGGGTCGGTCTGCAGCACGATCCCGAAGTCCATCGCGCGCTCCTAGTTCAGGTACTGGTTCAGCGAGCGGGACAGGAACTTCCCGTGCGACGTCGACCCGGTGAACCCGTCCGGCGAGACGACGACGCGCCCGCGGGACAGCACCGTGTGCACGCGGCCGGTGATCTGGAACCCTTCGTACGCCGAGTAGTCCACGTTCATGTGGTGCGTCTCCGCGGACAGCGTCTGGGTCGCCGACGGGTCGTAGATGACGATGTCCGCGTCCGAACCCGCCGCGATGACGCCCTTCTTGGGGTACAGTCCGAACATCCGCGCCGGCGTCGCCGAGCACGTCTCGACCCAGCGCCCGAGCGTCAGCTCACCGGCGACGACGCCCTGGTGCAGCAGGTCCATCCGGTGCTCGACGCCCGGCATCCCGTTCGGGATGGCCCGGAAGTCGCCGCGGCCGAGTTCCTTCTGGTCCTTGAAGCAGAAGGGACAGTGGTCGGTGGACACCACGGACAGGTCGTTGGTCCGCAAGCCGCGCCACAGATCGGCCTGGTGCGACTTCTCCCGCAGCGGCGGCGAAGCGACGTACTTCGCGCCCTCGAAGTCCGGCTTCGCCAAGTCCTCGATGGACAGGTACAGGTACTGCGGACACGTCTCCGCGAAGACGTTCTGGCCGTCGTTCCGCGCCTCTGCCACTGCCGCAAGCGCTTGCGACGCCGACAGGTGCACGATGTACAGCGGTGATCCGGTCACCTTCGCCAGCTGGATCGCCCGCGACGTCGCCTCGCCTTCCAGCTCCGGCGGACGCGTCAAGCCGTGCTGGACGGGGTCGATCTTCCCGGCCTCGAACGCCTGCGCCGCCAGCTGGTCGATCGCGATGCCGTTCTCCGCGTGCATCATGATCGTGGCGCCGATTTCGCGCGCCTTCTGCATGGCCAGCAGGATTTCGCCGTCCGTGGAGTAGAACACCCCCGGGTAGGCCATGAACATCTTGAAGCTGCCGACGCCGCCGTCGACGCAGGCTTCCATCTCCTTCAGCGACTGGTCGTTGACGTCGCTGACGATCATGTGGAAGCCGTAGTCGATCGCGCAGTTGCCGTCGGCCTTCGCGTGCCACTTGTCCAGTGTGGACAGCAACGACGTGCCCTTGGCCTGCACGGCGAAGTCGATGATCGTCGTCGTGCCGCCCCAGGCCGCCGCCGTGGTGCCGGTCGAGAAGCTGTCGACGGAGTGGGTGCCGCCGAACGGCATCTCCATGTGCGTGTGCGCGTCGATGCCGCCGGGCAGCACGTACTTGCCGGTGGCGTCGATCGTCTCGTCGCCCGACAGCGTGCCGGGCGCCCCGACGGCGGCGATGGTCTCGCCGTCGACGAGGACGTCCGCGAGCAGCGCGCCAGACGGCGAGACGACCTGGCCACCCGTGATGAGCGTGGTCATCAGGCCTCCGTGAGGGGGCCGTAGGTGTCCGGGCGGCGGTCGCGGTAGAACGCCCACAGGTCCCGGACCTCGTCGAGCTGCGCCATGTCGAGGTCGCGCACGACGACCTCGTCCTCGGTGTCGGACGCGGCGTCGCCGATCAGCTGCCCGCGCGGGTCGGCGAAGTACGTCTGGCCGTAGAAGTCGTTGTCGCCCAGCGGTTCCTTGCCGACGCGGTTGATCGCGCCGACGAAGTACTCGTTCGCCACCGCGGCCGCCGGCTGCTCGAGCCGCCACAGGTACTGCGACAGGCCGCGGCTGGTCGCCGACGGGTTGAACACGATCTTCGCCCCGGCCAGGCCCAGCGCGCGCCAGCCCTCCGGGAAGTGCCGCTCGTAGCAGATGTAGACGCCGATGCGGCCCACGGCGGTGTCGAACACCGGGTAGCCCATGTTGCCGGGCCGGAAGTAGAACTTCTCCCAGAAGCCCTTGACCTGCGGGATGTGGTTCTTGCGGTGCTTGCCGAGGTACGTGCCGTCGGCGTCGATCACCGCGGCGGTGTTGTAGTAGACGCCGGGTTGCTCGACCTCGTACATCGGCACGACGAGCACGACGCCGTGGCGCTCGGCCACCTCCTGCATGAGCTTGGTCGTCGGGCCGTCCGGGATGCCCTCGGTGTAGGAGTAGTAGTCGGTGTCCTGCACCTGGCAGAAGTACGGCCCGTAGAACAGTTCCTGGAGGCAGACGACCTGGGCGCCCTGCGAGGCGGCGGTGGCGATGTGGTCGACCGCCGCCTTGATCATGGACTCCTTGTCACCCGTCCACCGCTGCTGGATCAATCCGGCTCGGACGACGCTCACTTGCTTCCTCCTTGGTAGACGATGCGGACAGGGCGGCGAAGACGACGAACGCGCCGACGAAGCCGACCACCCAGTTGTAGTCGTAAAGGGGCTTGAGGAACGGGATCAGACCGGCATCCGGGAACGGCCCGCCATACGCTCCGCCGACCGCCAAGAGGGCTCCGACCAGCGTGGCGACCAGCGCGCGCCAGTTCCAGCCGCCGCTGAACCAATACACCCCATCGGGTGTGTAGAGGTCCTTCAGCTTGAGCTTGGTGCGGGCGACGACCCAGTAGCCCGCGACGAGCACCCCGGCCACCGCGCCGAGCAGGCCGCCGTAGAAGCCGAGCCAGGCGAAGATGTAGATGTTCGGGTCGGAGTAGAGCCGCCACGGCTGGATGAGGATGCCGATGACGCCGGTGATGCCGCCGCCGACCGCGAACGTGATCTTCTTCGGGAAGGCGTTCGAGAAGTCGTAGGACGGGCTGACGACGTTGGCCGCCAGGTTCGCCGAGATCGTGGCGAGCACCAGCGCGACCAGCGCGACGACGACCACGACCGGGCTGGAGAACTTGTCGGCCAGCTGCGCCGGGTCCCAGATGTCCTCGCCGTAGAGCACGTGCCCGCCCGACGTGGTCAGGATGGCCACGATCGCGATGAACGTCATCGTGGTGGGCAGGCCGAGGATCTGGCCGCGGACCTGCTTGCGCTGGCTGCCGCCGAAGCGGGTGAAGTCCGGCATGTTGAGCGACAGCGTCGACCAGAACGCGATCATCGCCATCAGCGACGGCGCGAACACCTTCCAGAAGTCCGGGCCCCAGCCGAGCTTGCCGCCGTCGGACAGGATCGGGCCGAGCCCGCCCGCCTTGACCAGCACGTACCCGAGCATGATCAGGAAGCCGACCGACACCAGCGGCGCCGTCCAGTTCTCGAACCGGCGGACCGCCTCCATGCCGCGCCAGATGATGAGCATCTGGCCGATCCAGAAGACCACGAAGGACAGCCACAGCGTCCAGTGCTGGCCGGCGATCACCGAGGAGTCGCGCCACCACGAGCCGAGCAGGCGCCCGAGGATGACGTAGATGGCCTCGCCGCCGACCCACGTCTGGATGCCGAACCAGCCGCACGCGATGAACGCGCGCAGCAGCGCGGCCAGGTTGGCGCCGCGCAGGCCGTAGAACGCGCGGGCGAACACCGGGAACGGGATGCCGTACTTCGTGCCGGCGTGGCTGTTGAGCAGCATCGGCACGAGCACGATCAGGTTGCCGATGGTGATCGTGATCAGCGCCTGCACCCAGTTCATGCCGAGGGCGATGAGCGACGCGGCCAGGGCATAGCTCGGGATGTTGTGAGCCATGCCCATCCACAACGCGAAGTAGTTGTAGGTGGTCCAGGTCCGTTTTTCGACGGGGACGGGTGCCAGTTCCTCGTTGAAGAACCGGCTGCCTTCGAGAGACCCGACGTCGGCGGGGTTCAGTTCGACCCGGCCGTCGTCGTGCACGCGCTGGTCTGCGGGTGTCGGCGCCATTGCGGCATCCTGCGCGCCTGGTCATCACCGGGGCAACGGCAGAGTGTTCACTCTTCCACGGCCTGGAGTGCAGTCTGTCGATTGCGCGAACGGGCGTCGGGGTGCATGACCTGCGTCACACATCCGGCCGTTACGAACCGGCAAAGCGGGTGAAACGTCTCCACAGGATCTCCACACTTCACGCGGACCGTCTCCACCGGGGGTGCATAGGGTCGTGGCCATGGAACTGGGTGGGCGGCGGGTGCTCGTCGTCGAGGACGACGGCACGATCGCCGCGTCGATCGCGGCCCGGCTGCGGGCCGAGGGGTTCACCGTGGACGTCGCGCACGACGGGCCGGCGGCGGTCGAGGCGGCGGCTTCGGCGGAGCCGGACCTCGTGGTGCTGGACGTGATGCTGCCGGGGTTCGACGGCCTGGAGGTCTGCCGCCGCATCCAGGGGCGGCGGCCGGTACCGGTCCTCATGCTGACGGCGCGTGCCGACGAGACGGACATGCTGGTCGGGCTGGGCGTCGGCGCCGACGACTACCTGACGAAGCCGTTCTCGATGCGGGTGCTGACCGCTCGGGTGCACGCGCTGCTGCGGCGGGTCGAGCGCTCGTCGTCGGTCGCGGGCACCCGGATCGTGCTCGGCGACCTCGAAATCGACGTCGACCAGCGGCGCGTGGCCCGGGCGGGCGTCGCGGCGCAGCTGACGCCGATCGAGTTCGACCTGCTGGTGCACTTCGCCCGGCGGCCGCGGGCGGTGCAGCCGCGCGAACGGCTGCTGTCGGAGGTGTGGGACTGGGACGTCCACGGCACGTCCGCGGGCACCCGCGCGGTGGACAGCCACATCAAGGCGCTGCGGCGGAAGCTCGGGGCGGACCTGATCCGCACGGTGCACGGCGTCGGCTACGCGCTGGAGGCGGGATCGTGAACCTCGTGCCGCGGCCGCTCGACCGGATCCGGTCGATCAAGCTGAAGCTGGCGATCCTGATGGTCGCGTCCGGCGGGATCGCGTTCGCGTTCTTCAACTGGCAGATCGGCTGGCTGCCGCCGAAGACGACGATCACCGCGATGGTGCTGGCGCTCGTGCTGTCCCAGGTGCTGGCCCACGGCATGACGCGCCCGCTGCGCGAGATGACGGCGGCGGCGCGCGCGATGGCGAAGGGCGACTACACGCGGCGGATCCGCGCGACCACGCGGGACGAGGTGGGCTCGCTGGCTTCGGCGTTCAACCAGATGGCCGGGGATCTGGGGGACGCGGACCGGCAGCGGCGCGAGCTGATCGCGAACGTGTCGCACGAGCTGCGGACGCCGATCACGGCGTTGAACGGCGTGCTGGAGAACCTGGTCGACGGCGTCGAAGACCCGGACCCGGCCACGTTGAAGACGGCGCTGCAGCAGACCGAGCGGCTGGCGACGCTGGTGGACGAGCTCCTCGACCTGTCCCGGCTGGACGCGGGGGCGATCCCGCTGCACAAGACGTCGTTCTCGCTGGCCGATCTGCTGTCGGAGGCGGTCTCCGAGGCGGCGCTGGTGCGCGGGGTGAGTTTCTCGGTGTCGGCGCCGGACGTGCCGGTGACCGCGGACCGCGGGCGGCTGTTCCAGGTGGTGGCGAACCTGCTGGAGAACGCGGTCCGCCACGGTCCGGCGGGCGGTTCGGTGCGGGTGCTGGGGGAGGTCCGGCCGGGCGAGGTGCGCATCGACGTGTGCGACGAGGGGCCGGGGATCGCGCCGGCGGATCGGGTCCGGGTGTTCGAGCGGTTCACCCGGGGCGAGCGGCCGTCCGGCGGCGGGACGGGGCTGGGGCTGGCGATCGCCCGGTGGGCGGTGGAGCTGCACGGGGGGACGATCGGGGTGGTCGATTCGTCCCCGGGGTCGCGGATCCGGGTGACGTTGCCGACCGGCTGATTTTCTGTGGCGCCGACCTGGGGAGAGCTTGGGCGATGGTATTTGCGAACGTGAACGTTGGGAGTGGATGGGATGCCGAAGAGCAGCGTGGGTGGGGCCGGGAGGCCTGGTGAGGGGAAGGGAGTGCCGCGGGGCAAGCGCCAGGTGATGGCGGGCGGCGAGGAGGGGGTGGGCGGGCCCGCGGCTGGTGGTGATGGGGAGCGAGGGGGTGAATCCGCCGGAGCGGCCGGCGGCGTGCGAGCGCGGGCGACTGGCGCCGCCGGTGGTGCTCAGGCGGGTGGAGCTGGTGCTGCGGGGGAGCGAGCGGGCGGAACCGCTGGGGCGTCCGGCGGCGTGAGGGCGCGGGCGGTTGGCGCTGCTGGTGAGCGAGCGGGAAAGGGCGCTGCGGCGACTGGCGCCGCCGCGGGAGCCAGTGCGGCCGCCGGGAGTGCTGGTGCTGCGGGAACTCGCGTGGCGGCTAAAAGTGCTGGCGCCGCGGGAGTCCGTGAGACCGCGGGAACCGCTGGTGCATGGGCCCAACCCGGCGGCACCGCCTGGACCACCGGCATGCCCCCTGCCCACGGCGGCGTAGCCATCGCCGCCCCGCCCGTCCTCCTCCAGCCCCTCCCGCCCCCGAAGTCCGCGACCGTCCCCCTGCCCCCAGCCGTCCTCCCCGCCGCCGCCGTCGCCGGGATCGCCGGAGCCCTGCTCCTCCCCATCGACCGCCCCGGCATCGGCTGGCTGCTCGTCGCCCTCGCGGTCGCGGTCGCCGTGACCGTCGCCAACCGCGGCCGCTTCACCTGGACGAACGCCGCCTGGGGCCTCCTGGCCCTCGCCCTCCTGAGCGTCGGGACCTTCCGCGCCTCCGGCTGGCTGTTCGCCCTCTGCGTACCCGCCGCCGTCGTGGCCGGGTCGCTGGCCGTCGTCGGGGCCCGGACCGTCCACAGTGTCCTCTACGACATGGTCGCGCTGCCCCTCGAAGCCCTCCGCGCGATCCCGTGGGCCGGGCGCGGGCTCGGGCGGTTCGCCGGACGCCGGGACGGGGTGGCCCGGCGGATCGCGCTCGCCGTGCTGGGGGCCGCCGTGCTCGTGGCCGTCTTCGTGCCGCTGCTCGCCAGTGCCGATGCCGCCTTCGCCGCCGTCGTCACCGCCGTGATCCCCGATCTCAGCCCCGCCGTGGTCGTGCGGTGGTGCCTGGTCTTCGTCGTCGTCGCGCTCCTCGTGGCCGGGGCGTGCTACTTCCTGGCCGCACCGGCCGAAAAAGCCAAAAAAGAAAGTCCGGAAAGGACCAAATACGGTCTGGAATGGACGGTCCCGCTCGTCGTCCTGATCGTGCTGTTCAGCGTCTTCGTCGCCGTCCGGCTGGTCGTGCTCTTCGGCGGCACCGAATACGTCCTGCGCACCAGCGGCCTGACGTCGGCGGAGTACGCGCGCAGCGGCTTCTGGCAGCTCTGCGCCGTCACCGTCCTCACGCTCGCCATCGTCGCCGCGGCGCTGCGCTGGGCGCCGAACACCACGAAAGCCGATCGGCTCCGCCAGCGGGTCCTGCTCGGCGCGCTGAGCGCGTTGACCCTCGTGCTCGTCGGCTCGGCGCTCAGCCGGATGGGGACCTACCAGGAGGCGTACGGCTTCACCGTGCTGCGGCTGCTGGTCGAGGTCTGCGAACTGTGGTTCGGCGCCGTGTTCGTCCTCGTCCTGGTGTCGCTGGTCCGGCTGCGCTCGTCGTGGCTGCCGCGCGCCGCGATCGGGACGGCCGCCGTCGCGCTGTTCGGGCTCGCCGTCCTGGACCCCGAACGGCTCATCACCGACGCGAACCTCGATCGCGCCGCCGCCGGGAAGCCGCTGGACCACCGGTACCTGGCCGGGTTCTCCGCCGACGTCGTGCCGGTCGTCGAGGCGCGGCTGCCGGAGCCGCTGCGCACCTGCGTGCTGCGGCAGGTGCTGGCCGGCGACAGCGCGGACGGCTGGCCCGCCTGGAACCTCGCCCGCGCCTCGGCGCGTGACGTACCTCTCGGGCACTGCGGCTGAACCGGACCGGCCGGTCAGGCGTGGTTAACCACATGCGCGGAAGCCACCGGGCCGTCGTGGGGGCGGTCCGGCGGCTTCCGCGCGTCCGGGGCTCAGAAGGCGAAGACGTCGTCCGAGTCGCGGTCGGCGGCGCAGCGGTTCGGGTACGTCGCGCGGAACGACACCGGCTTGCCGCGCCAGGTGCCGACCACCGTGACGTCCACCGGGGCGTAGATCAGCGTGCAGGCCTGGTGCCGGGCGTTGATCTTCGAGAAGTCGCCGTCCACGCCGGCCAGCACCGCGCACGCCTTGCCGCGCTTCGGGTGCGTGCCGCCGGTCGGCTCGCAGGTGAGCACCACCGAGCCGATCCGGTTGGCGGTGTCGTGGCTGGTCAGCTGCAGCGTCGACGCCGGGGGCTGCGCGGGGGCGAGGCAGCTCAGGCTCATCAGGCAGGCAGCGAAGGGGAGTAGGGCCATATCGGTGTCATCGGCAGCCCCGGGCCGATCACTGTGCTCCACGTCCGGGTGAGTCTTCGTCGCTCGGCCGGGTGAGGTCCGACGCCAGCAGGGCGACGTAGAGCGAGAGCATCGACTCCGGGTCCTCCAGCCGGACGCCGAGGACCTGCTCGATCCGGGCGAGCTGCTGGTAGTACGCCGTCCGGGAGGTGTGCGCGGCCGCGGCCGCCGCCGACTTGTTGCCGCCCTGCTCGCAGTAGTGCCGCAGGGCCTGGACGAGCCGGCTGCCCGTGGCCGCGTCGCGCTGCAGCAGCGGGCCCAGCTCCCGGTGCGCGAACGCCGTCACCCGCTCGTCGCCCGCCAGCAGGTGCAGCAGGCCGCGCAGGCGGACGTCGGACAG
>NZ_JAAGNB010000134.1:0-38469 GCF_010550475.1 Amycolatopsis sp. SID8362 | reverse complement strand
CCGCTACGCCAGTCCGCCGCCGACCGGCGCGAACGAGGAGACCGTCGTCTTCGCCCCGGTCGGGAAGGGTGGCGCCGCGACCAAGGAGAAGCCCGCCCCCGCGCCGCTGGGCAAGGGCGGCGTCGCGATCCGGACGGCCGGCGAAATCCTCATCACGCTGGGCCTGGTCGTGCTGCTGTTCATGGTCTACGAGCTCTACGTGACCGACCTGTTCTCGGCCGGCAAGCAGTCCGAGGCGAGCGACCAGCTCGACGGCGAGTGGGCGCACGACCGGACGCTGCACCCCGAGCTGATCGACGGCAAGGCGTTCGCCCGGATCCACATCCCGACGTTCGGCGTCGACTACAACTTCACCATCCAGGAGGGCACCGACGAGGCCGCCCTGGAAGTCGGCCCCGGCCACTACAAGGGCACGTCGCTGCCCGGCGAGCCCGGCAACTTCGCCGTGGCCGGCCACCGCGTCGGCAAGGGTGCCCCGTTCAACGACCTGGACAACCTCTCCTCTTGTGACCAGATCGTGATCGAAACCTCGACCGACTTCTACATCTACAAGGTGCTGCCCTACGACGACGAGGTCGAGAACTGGGCGGGCACCAAGGGCGCCGACCCCAAGTGCAAGGGCGTCTCGACCCTGCGCGACCCGAACACCGAAGGCGGCGGCGCGTACAGCGAGACGTTCGGCCGCAAGGTCGTCCTGCCCAGCGAGGGCACGGCGGTGAACCCGGTCCCGTACAAGGACGCCGACACGCTCCCGAAGGCCCAGCAGGCGGCGCTGCTCACGCTCACGACGTGCCACCCGCAGTTCTCCGCCCGCGAGCGGCTCATCATCACCTCGGTGCTGACCCAGCAGGTGCCGAAGAACCAGGTCAAGGACTACGGCGACCTGCTTTCGAAAATCGGGGAGGCCTGATGTACGCCTGGCTGTGGCGGAAGTTCCCCGGCCCGTTCGCGGTGAAGCTGACGATCGCGGTGGTCCTCGTGCTCGGCGTGGTCGCGCTGCTAATGTTCGTGATCTTCCCGTGGCTGGAGCCCCGGCTGTGGTTCAACGAGGTCGCGGTCAACTGAGGTTCGGCGTCTTCCTGGTCAGCGGCCGGTTCCCCGGCCAGTCGGACGGCGACGTCCTGCGCCGGTCCGTTCGCGCCGCCGAGCTGGCCGAGGAAGCCGGCTTCGACGACGTCTGGTTCGCCGAACACCACTTCCTGCCCTACGGCGTCTGCCCGTCGGCCATCACGCTGGCCGGGCACGTGCTCGGGCGGACGTCGCGGATCGGCGTCGGGACCGCGGTGAGCGTCCTGTCGACCACGCACCCGGTCGCGCTCGCCGAGCAGTGGGCGATGCTCGACGCCGTCTCCGGCGGGCGGCTGCGGCTCGGCGTCGGGCGCGGTGGTCCCTGGCAGGACCTCGAGGTCTTCGGCACCGGGCTGGACCGCTACGAGACCGGCTTCGAGGAAACCCTCGACGTCTTCCTGCGCGCCACCACCGGCCGGGTGCACGCGCGAGGGCGGCACTTCGCGTTCCGGGACGTGCCCGTGGTGCCCGCGCCCGAACGGCGGCCGGACGTCGTCGTCGCGTGCGGTGGGCCGAAGTCGGATGCGGTGCGCCAAGCGGCGGCGAGGAACCTGCCGTTGCTGCTCGGCCTGCACGCGGACGACGAGGAGAAAGCCAAAACCGTCGCCGCCTACGGGAAGCCGGCGTCGCACGTCTCGACCGTGCTCTGCCAGGTGGGCGACGCCGACGTCGTCCGGCAGGCGCTCCCGGCGTGGCTGAAGGACGGGCTCGGCGCGCACGTGACGGTCGACGGGCGGCCGGGGCCGGCGCGGGATCCGGGCGAGTACACCGAACGGCTCTGCGCGATCCACCCCGTCGGCGACGCGGAGCACTGCGTGCGGACCCTGGAGACGAGCCTCCGGCGCACCGGCGTCTCCCACGTGCTGATGCTCGTGGAAGCGTCGGGTACGCCGGAGGGCACGTACGCGAACATCGCGCGGATCGGCACCGAGGTGCTGCCCGCGCTGCGGGCTAGCAGTCCCGCAGTTCCGGGCTCTGGTTGAGCAGCTGGCCGCGCGGCGAGACGAACGCGCGGTAGCGGTCACCGTCCACTTCGGACGTCTTGAACACAGCGACCCGGTGGCAGTTCTGGAACGCCAGCTTGACGCCGAAGTGCCGCTCGAGGCCGCCGCGGATCGCGTCCGAGGCCAGTGCCCGCAGCAGCTGCCCGCGGGCGGCCTCGCTCGGCGGCGGCGTCTCGTTGTCGGCGAAGCCGTCCGCCGCGCCCTCGGCGTCGGCGATGACGCCGGTGATGACCTCCCAGGCGTACGGCAGGGATTCCTTGACGCAGGTGACGAACTCGGCGTCGGTGACCTCCCCGCGCTCGGCCTTCTCCAGCAGCGCGGGTGACACGTCCAGGGACATCGAACCTCCAGTTTGAGCAGGGCCACCCTCTTGGCTACCGGCCGGGTGGCCCGGCCACAAGAGAAAACGATGATCATCACCAATATGGCGGATGGCCGGTCACTCCCAGCGAAAGAGCTTCGCCGCCAGTGCCGTCCCGATCGCGGCGAAGGCGCCGAGCACGACCAGCTGCAGTGGTTGCACGCCGGCGCCGACCCACGCGTCCTGCAGCGGCTGGGTGCCCGGCGGGACGTAGTCGCCGATCCGCCGCAGCACCTCCGGCAGCAGCGGCCGCGGCAGGTAGACCCCGCCGAAGAACATCGTCGGCAGGAACGCGACCAGCGCGAACCCGCCCGCGCTCTTGGCCGTCCGGGCGACCGCGGCCGCCAGCAGGCCGAACGCGAACATCGAGACCGTGCCGAGCAGCAGCGTCAGCACGAACGACAACGGGTGCTTCGGCAGCGGGACGTCGTAGGCGGCGTGGGCCACGCCCAGGGTCAGGCCGATGCCCGCCAGCGCCACGACGACGTGGATCAGCAGCTGCGCGCCCAGCAGGTTCGCCGGGTGCACCGGGGTGGTGGCCAGCCGGCGCAGCACGCCCTGCTCGCGGTAGGCGGCGACGGCGCCCGGGATCGACTGCAGCGCCAGCATCGCCAGGCTGATCACGACCACCGACGGCACCCAGGCGTCGATGAACCGGAGCCCGCCGGCGGCCGGGCTGGGTTCGGTCATGCCGGGGATCGCCCCGACGGCGAGCAGGATCGCGGCCGGCAGCAGGACGCCGGCGATCGCCATGAACGGCGAGCGGAGGAAGAGCTTCGTTTCGGTGGTGGTGATCTTGGCGAAGGTGTTCACAGTGCGCTCCCGGTCAGCGAGACGAACGCGTCGTCCAAAGTGGCCGCTCCGGCCGCGGCGCGGAGCTCGGTCGGGGTGCCGGTCGCGACCACGCGCCCGGCGTCGAAGATCGCGACGCGGTCGCAGAGCCGCTCGGCTTCGTCCATGAAGTGGGTGACGAGCAGGACCGTGACGCCGGTGGCGCGCACGCCCTCGACGAGCTGCCACGTCTCACGGCGGGCGTGCGGGTCGAGGCCGGTGGTCAGCTCGTCGAGGATCGCCAGCTCGGGCTGCCCCACCAGGGCGAGCGCGATCGAGACGCGCTGCTTCTGGCCGCCGGAGAGCTTCCCGAACGGGCGGCGGGCGTGTGCGCGGAGGTCGAGCCGGTCGAGCAGGACGTCGATGTCGGCGGGATCCGGGTAGAACGACGCGAACAGCTCGAGCGCCTCGCGCACCCGCAGCTTCGCGGGCAGCTGGCTTTCCTGCAGCTGGACGCCGACGCGGCGGGTCAGCGCCGCCCGGTCGGCCGCCGGGTCGAGGCCGAGCACCGACAGCGTGCCGCTGTCGGCCCGGCGCAGGCCCTGGAGGCATTCGACGGTGGTGGTCTTCCCGGCGCCGTTCGTGCCGAGGATGCCGAAGATTTCGCCGCGCTCGACGGTGAACGAAACGCCGTCGACCGCGACCCGGGAGCCGTAGCGCTTGCGGAGGTCGGTGACTTCGATGAGGGGCATGGGAATCAAGCTACGAACCGGCGGCGGAACGCGGAATGACGCTGAAACCCCAGCTCAGGTAGCGTTTTGCTGAAGCGGGGGTGGGGCTGGGCCCACCCCTTCTGTGGGGCTTCGCGCATCGCGCCCGCGGGGGCCGTTCGGCGAGGATTCCGGGGGAAGGAGGTGCCGGGATGACGTACTCACGGGCCCTCGGCCGGGCGCTGGCGCTGGCCGCGCGGTCGCTGCTGAGCTGGTTCGACGTGCTGGTCGAGCTGATCGCGTTCGCGCTGCTGTGCGTCGGGCTGGTGTTCTTCCTCGGCCCCGCGGTCGAATGGGCCCGCGGCCGCTCGACGACGGCCCGTGCCCTCGCCGGACGCTGGTGCGGCGTCGAAGTCGGAACGCCGTACCAGCCCGAGCCGCCGGAGCCGGTGCGCGAGCGCGACGGCTGGTACCGCGACGGCAACACGCTCTACAAGCGGGCGTTCTGGATCCGCTGGCAGCACCGGCTCACCTGGGCGCTGGAGGACCCGGCGGCCGAGCGCGAGTTCGCGTGGCAGCTGGTGAACCCGCTCGTCACGCTGCTGCTGCCGGTCGCGGTGCTGTTCGGCGGGCCGCCGGTGCTGCGCGGCTACGGCCGGTGGACGCGCTGGTGGCTCGGTCCGCGGCCGCCCGTCGAACGCCGGCGGAACTGGTTGCAGCGGCACCTGGAATCGCTGGGCCACCAGATCGGCATCCTCGTGCTTTCCCTGGTGCAGTTCGTGTTCTCGGCGTGGCAGCTGGTCGTCATCGCCGCCGCGCTGCCGGTGGCGGCGCCGGTCGTGCTGTGGAGCCGGACCATCACCGACACGCTGCGCCGCGAAACCGGGACGTGGACCGGGGTGCGGATCACCCGCCCGTACCTGCCGCCGCCCGGGCTGCCGGTACCCCGTCCGGACGGGCTCTACCAGGTCGGCAAGCAGCTGTACGAGGAGCCGTTCTGGCCGGTGCAGCATGCGCGACGGCGGTGGGTCCTCGGCGACCGGGCCACCTGGCGCGACCTCGCCGGCGGCGGCCTGATCCCGCTCGTTTCGCTGGCGCTGACGCTGCCGACGGTCGCCTTGCTCGGCTGGGGGTTCGTCGGCCTGGCGACGCTGTGGATCTGGCGGCCGTTCGTGTCCTCACCGGTCCGCTGGCTGGTGCTGCCCGAGGTGTCGACGCACCTCGGCGCGCTCGCGCAGACCCCGCTGGCGCTGGCGATGATCGTCGCCGGCCTGGTCCCGACCACCTGGCTCGCCCGGCAGCAGGCACGGTTCGTCAAGCTGTGGCTCGGGCCGACCGAGTCGTCCCGGCTCGCCCGGCGCGTCGAACGGCTCAAGCAGACGCGCACCGACGTCACCGTCGCGCAGGCGGCGGAGCTGCGGCGCATCGAGCGCGACCTGCACGACGGCATTCAGTCCCGGCTGGTCGCGATGGGCATGAAGCTCGGCGCGGTCGAAGCGCTGGTGGACACTGATCCGGCCGCGGCGAAACGGCTCGCGGCCGAGCTGCGCGCGGCGTCGTCGGAGGCGCTCACCGAACTGCGCGTGCTGATCCGCGGCATCCACCCGCCGGTGCTGTCCGAGCGCGGGCTGCTCGACGCCGTGCGCGCGCTGGCACTGGACAGCCCGCTCAAGGTCCAGGTCACCGGCTCGCTGCCGGGCCGGTTGGAGGAACCGGTGGAGGCGTGCGCGTACTTCACGGTGTCGGAGCTGCTCGGCAACGCGGCCAAGCACGGCGCGAAGCGGGCGGCGATCGACGTTTCCTTCGACGGCGACCAGGTGACCCTGGTGGTGACCGACGAAGGCCCGGGCGGCGCGAACCCGGCGCGCGGGTCCGGACTCCGCGGGATCGTGCGCCGGCTCGGGGCCTTCGACGGTAGGTTGACGCTGACCAGCCCGATCGGCGGGCCGACCAGGGCGACCGTGGAGCTCCCGTGTCAGATACATCCGGGACTTCGTCCCGAGCCGGGGGCTTCGCCACCCGGAGCCCCCGAGGCGGACGACCCAGAACCGTCGTCGCCGAAGACCAGTACCTCCTCCGAGACGGTCTGACGCACTTGCTGGCCGCGCACGGCTTCGACGTCGTCGCGGCGGTCGGCAGTGGCCCGGAACTCGCGGACGCCTTGCGGGAGCACCGGCCGGACGTGTCCATTGTGGACGTCCGGATGCCGCCGACGAACACCGACGAGGGCCTGCAGGTCTCGCTGGCCGCCCGCCGGGAAACCCCGGGATTGCCGATTTTGGTGCTGTCGCAGCACGTCGAGCAGCTGTACGCGCGCGAGCTGCTCGCCGACGGCACGGGCGCGATCGGCTACCTGTTGAAGGACCGCGTGTTCAACGCGGACCAGTTCATCGACGCGGTCCGCCGGGTAGCCGCCGGCGGCACGGTGATGGACCCCGAGGTGATCGCGAAACTGGTGGCGGGCAACGCTTCCGACCCGCTGGCCGCGTTGACGCCCCGCGAGCGCGAGGTGCTGGGCCTGATGGCGGAAGGCTGTTCGAACGCGGCGATCGCGGCGAAGCTGCACTTCAGCGAAGGAGCGGTCGGCAAGCACACGGCGAACATCTTCGCGAAGCTCGGGATTTCGGCTTCGGACGACACGAACCGCCGCGTGCTGGCCGTCCTCGCCTACCTCGGCGCGGACGCCTAACCGCGCGAAACCCGCGTCATCTCCTCGCGTTCGACCACCTTGATCCGCTCGCGGCCCGCCGCCGAACCCAGCGCCTTCTCGTGCGCGTCCAGGCGGCCCCAGCCGTCCCACGTCGTGAACGGGATGCCGCGCGTGGCCAGGAAGTCGAGGATCGCGTCCGGTGACGAGAATTTCGGCTCCGCCAACGTGTCGGCGTCCGCCAGCAGGCTCGCGACGGTCTCCGCCGCGTCGCCCTTCGTGTGGCCGATCAGGCCGACCGGGCCGCGCTTGATCCAGCCCGTCACGTACACGCCCGGCAGCTGGTTCTCGTCCAGGTCGAGCACCCGGCCCGCCTGGTTCGGGACGACGCCGGCCGCGTGGTCGAAGGGGATCTCCGGCAGGTGCGAGGACAGGTAGCCGACCGCGCGGTAGACCGCCTGGACGTCCCAGTCGTGGAACTCGCCGGTGCCGCGCACGTTCCCGTCACCGGTCAGCTCGGTGCGTTCGGTGCGCAGCCCGGTCACGCGGCCGCCGGTGCCGACGATCTCGGCGGGGGAGTGGAAGAAGTGCAGGTGGAGCCGCCGCTGCCGGGTGCCGGGTTCGCGGATCGCCCACTCCTGCAGCGTCTTCACGACCATGTCGATCTGCTTCGACGCCCGCAGCGCCGCGATGCTGCCCTCGTCGAACTCGATGTCCTCGGGGTACACGATGACCTCGACGTTCGGCGAGTGGTCGAGCTCCCGCAGCTCCAGCGGCGTGAACTTCGCCTGCGCCGGCCCGCGGCGGCCGAACACGTGCACGTCGGTCACCGGGCTGGCCTTCAGGCCCTGGTAGACGTTGTCCGGGATGTCGGTGGTGAGCAGCTCGTCCGCCGTCTTCGCGAGGACGCGCGCGACGTCGAGGGCCACGTTGCCGACGCCGAGCACGGCGACCGAAGTCGCGGTCAGCGGCCAGGTCCGCGGCACGTCCGGGTGGCCGTCGTACCAGGACACGAAGTCGGCGGCGCCGTAGCTGCCGTCGAGGTCGGCGCCCGGGATGCCGAGCGCGCGGTCGGCCGACGCGCCGGTCGAGAAGATCACCGCGTCGTAGAACTCGCGCAGCTCGTCGAGCTTGATGTCGGTGCCGTAGTCGATGTTGCCGAGCAGCCGGATGTTCGGCTTCGACAGCACCTTCTCCAGCGCGGTCACGATGCCCTTGATGCGCGGGTGGTCGGGCGCGACGCCGTACCGGATCAGCCCGAACGGCGCCGGCATGCGCTCGAACAGGTCGATCTGCACATCGGCGTCGGACTTGTCCAGGATGTCGGCGGCGTAGATCCCGGCGGGACCGGCGCCCACCACGGCTACACGAAGAGTTCGGCTCACACGTTCCACCGTAAGTTAGGGTCACCTAACTCGAAATGTGATTTGGCGTACGGTCCACCTGGTGGGAGCGATCGGGTCGAGAGCAGTGCCCGATCGGGTGTTGAGGTCATGATCGACTCTTTGTTAGCTTCCCAAGCAGGGGAGGAACGCCTCCTTTCGACGAGTCGAAAGTGGTGTGGTAATGCTTGTTTTCCGACGTATCGGTCGTGTCTTTTTCGTATTCGCCGTGGCTGCCGCCGTGTCGGTCCCCGGGGTCGCCGGTGCTTCCACGCAGACGACCCCGCACTGCGGGTCGAACATCGTCTGCTGGTACCACGGCATCAACTTCACCCGAGGCGCCGATGCCTGGACGCCGATCGCGTCCGGCGACTGCCTGTCCTTCGCGGAGAAAGGCGCGGGGGTCGGCGAGTCCGCCGGGAACGGCAGCGACTACCCCGCCCGGTTCTGGTCGAACGGCAATTGCACCGGGATCAGCAAGATCGTGAATCCGCAGACCGAGAACCCCAATCTCGGGTTCCAGGCCTTTTCCCTCGGCGGAATCTAACGCGTGGAGTGCGGCTCCCGGGAGCCGGTAAGCTCGGCGCCATGCGCGTCCTCGTCGTCGACAACTACGACAGCTTCGTCTACAACCTGGTCCAGTACCTGGCCCAGCTCGGCGCCGACTGCACGGTCTGGCGCAACGACGTCGTGGACCTCGACCGCGTGCCCGAGTTCGACGCCGTGCTCGTCTCGCCCGGCCCGGGAACGCCCGAACGTGCTGGTCAGAGCATGGACGTCATCCGCAAGTGCGCCGAAACGCGCACGCCGATGCTCGGCGTCTGCCTCGGCCACCAGGCGCTCGGCGTCGTCTACGGCGCCACCGTCGACCGGGCGCCGGAGTTGCTCCACGGCAAGACGAGCCAGGTGCGGCACACCGGCGCCGGCATCCTCAAGGACCTGCCGGCCGAGTTCACGGCCACCCGGTACCACTCCTTGACCGTGCTGCCCGACACCATCGCCGAAGACGTCTTCGAGGTCACCGGGCGCACCGAGTCCGGCATCGTGATGGGCATGCGCCACCGCGAGCTGCCGCTGGAAGGCGTCCAGTTCCACCCGGAGTCCGTGCTCACCGAGGGCGGGCACCGGATGCTGGCGAACTGGCTGGCCGCCGCCGGTCACCCCGTCGACCCGGTCCGGGTGGACGAGCTCGAGCGCGCTACCAAGGCGCTCCAGAAGGCCGCTGTTGCGTGATCCGGCTCGCGGGGGTCGGCAAGCGGTACGGGCGCGGTGACTTCGTCCTCCGCGACGTCGACCTGACCGTCGAGCCCGGGCACGTCGTCGGCGTCCTCGGCAGCAACGGTTCCGGCAAGTCGACGCTGCTGCGGATCATGGCGGGCGTCTCGCACGCGACCACCGGCAGCATCACCGGCAGCCCGCGGATCGGGTACCTGCCCGATCGATTCCCGGCCGGCCAGCGCATGGGCGCGCGGGCGTACCTGCGGCACATGGCCCGCATCCACGGGCTCACCGACCTCTCGGTGATCGACCCGCTGCTGGAACGGCTGGCGCTGGTCGGCGGGCCGGCCGCGCCGCTGCGCACGCTGTCCAAGGGCAACGCGCAGAAGGTCGGGCTCGCGCAGGCCGTCATGGTGCGCCCCGACCTGCTGATCCTCGACGAGCCGTGGTCCGGCCTCGACGTCGGCACGCACGCGATCCTCGGCGAGCTCGTCGCCGAGACGCGGGCACGCGGGGCGAGCGTCGTGTTCACCGACCACCGCCCGCAGGTCGTGCACGACCACGCCGACGTCGTCCACCTCATCGACGAGGGCAGGCTCACGGCGGAGAGCAGCGAGCCGACCACCCGTATCGTCCTGCGCGGCGGCGCCACCGGCTGGGCCGACGAGCCCGGCGTGCGGCACGCGGTCGTCGAGGGCGCCCAGGTGGTGCTCACAGTCGAGGTCGCCGCGGTGGACGCGGTGCTGCTGCGGGCGCTGAAGGACGGCTGGTCGGTGCGGGAGGTGGCGCCGTGCTCGCCATGACCCGCTACTACTTCGTGCTGCTCGGCCATTCGCAGCGGTACCTGCCCGCGCTGCTGGCCTACCTCGCGCTCTGCGTGATCCTCTACGCCGACCCGAACTCGCCGCCGCTGCCGCTGTTCGGCGTGAGCGCCGGCGGCCTGCTGGTCGTGTCGTGCTGGCTGACGATCGCCCTGCTCGACATCGAGGACCCGGTCCAGCGCCTGGTGACCCTCAGCCATGCCCGCCACTGGCGGCGGCTGGTCACCGGCGCGATCCTCACCGTGCTGGCCTGTTCGCTGGTCCTGACGGTGATCACCGAGGTGTGGTCGGCGCTCAAGTCGTTCAAGGTCCAGCCGTCGGCGCTGGGCATCGGGCTGCTCGCCCACCTCGCGTGCGCGCTGCTGGGCATCGCGATCGCCCTCCCGTGCTCGCGGCTGCTGGTGCACCGGATCGGCTGGACGGTGCTCGCCGCCGTCGTCACGCTGATCGTCGTGCTGCTGGCGAAGATCCCGCTGGTCCACCCGCTGCTGCACGCCCTGACCGACGAGGAACCGGTTGCCGGCCCGCTGGTGCTCGCACTCGGGACCTCGGTGGCGCTGCTGGCCGTCAGCTTCTTTGCCGTCTCGGCTCTGGTCCGCCACCGCTCGTGATTGCAAATTGCAGAATTCAATTCCCGGCCCGGACTTCCTGCCGGACCAGGTGGCCGACTAAGGTTCGGGGCCTCTCCGGTTCCGGGTGAAGGGAGAACGGGTGACGGCTGGGATCGTCGCGATCACCGTGCCAGACTCCGACGGCGAGCTCCCCGAGCTCGCCGCCTGGCTGCGCGGAGAGGACGAACTCCGCGGCCGCGTCCAGCTCTTCGACGCCGTCGTGGTCGGCGTGACGAGCAATTCCGCCGGTGTCTTCTGCAGCTCCCTCTTCGCGTGGTTGCGCCGGTGCCGCGAAGCCCGCGTCTCCCTGAAGGTCAAACGCTCCGGCGCGGCCGAGGAACTCGAACTCGACTGCGGCCCGGCGAGCGACGCCGAGCAGGTCCTCGGCGCCGTCCGGGGCTTCCTCGACAAAGCCTGAACGACGAAAAAGCCCCGCACGGTTCGCCGTGCGGGGCCTTTTCGTCACCTCGTCAGGAGGTTGTCGGTGTCGGTGTCGGGAACGGGAAGCCGCCGTTCTCCGCGACGCCGACGGTGATGTTCTGGTCCTTGCTGATCTGCGTACCTGGCTGCACGCTCTGCTTGGTGACCGTGCCTTCCGGCTGCTTGCTGGACTTGTCGGACTGCTGCCGGAGGGTTCCGGTCCAGCCCATGCTCTCCAGCTTCGCCTGCGCGTCTTCGACGGTCATCCCGATCAGCGTCGGCATCTGGATCTGGTCGGTGTTCTCCGGACCCGTCGACACCGTGAGCGTGATCGTCTGACCCACGGCCAGCGAACCGCCGTTCGGGTTCTGCGTGATGACACTGTCCTTCGGCACCGAATCCGAAGCCTGCTCGACCTTCTTCGTCTTGAAACCGAGCGCGCGCAACGACGAGTCGGCCTGCGAGTACGGCTTGCCCGTGAAGTCCTGAACCTGCTTGAGCTCCTTGGACTTCGCGACCGTGATCTGCACGCTGGTGCCCTCGTCGACCTCCGAGGACGCCGTCGGTGTCTGGTTCTGCACCAGGCCGGCCTGGTTCGGGTCGTCGACCTCGATTTCCTGGACGTCCGGGTTCAGCGTCAGCTTCGCGTCGGTCAGCGCCTTCTCCGCCTGGTCGCGGGTCTTGCCCTTGAGGTCCGGCACGTTGGCCTTGCCGGGCGCGACGCCGACGTACAGCGTGATCTTCGTGGAGGTCGCGACCTGGGTGCCGACCCCCGGGTCGATCTTGATGACGTTGTTGATGTCGTCCTGGGTGCAGGACGGGCTGCCGTCGGTCGGCTGCACGCCGCAGGTGATGTTCTTCGTGTCGAAGGTCTTGAAGCCCTTGCCCATCAGGGTTTCCTTGGCCTGCGGCACCCGCTGGTGCAGCACGTCCGGGATCGCCACCGTGGCGTTCTCGTTGCTCTTGAACGAACCCGACAGCCACATGATCAGCAGCACCGCGCCCAGCACGAACAGCGCGGCGAGCGCGGCCAGGATCGTGCGGCGGCGGCGCTTGGCCTTCGGGTCCTCGTCGTCCGGCTCGTTGTACTCCTCGTAGCGCTGAGGCTGGCGCCGGTCGGCGTTCATGACCTGCGTGCGCTCGTCCTCGGACATCACCATCGGCGCCGCCGGGCGCTGGCCCGACAGGGTGCGCACCAGGTCCGAACGCATCTCCGCCGCCGACTGGTAGCGGTTCGCCGGGCCCTTCGCGAGCGCCTTCAGCACGACGGCGTCGAGCTCCGGGGCCACCGCCGGGTTCACCGACGACGGCGGGTTCGGGTCCTCCCGGACGTGCTGGTAGGCCACCGCGACCGGGGAGTCCCCGGTGAACGGCGGCTCGCCGGTGATGAGCTCGTAGAGCACGCAACCCGCGGCGTAGACGTCGGAACGGGCGTCGACGGACTCACCGCGGGCCTGCTCCGGCGACAGGTACTGCGCCGTGCCGATCACCGCGGCGGTCTGGGTCATGGCGGACTGGCCGTCGTGCATCGCGCGCGCGATGCCGAAGTCCATCACCTTGACCGCGCCGTTCTTCGTGATCATCACGTTGGCCGGCTTGACGTCGCGGTGCACGATGCCGTGGCGGTGCGAGAAGTCCAGCGCCGCGCAGACGTCGGCCATGACCTCCATCGCGCGCTTCTGCGACATCGGGCCTTCGGTCTTGACGATGTCGCGCAGCGTCCGGCCTTCGACGTACTCCATGACGATGTACGGCAGCGGCCCGAACTCGGTGTTGGCCTCACCCGTGTCGTAGACCGCGACGATCGCCGGGTGGTTCAGCGCGGCGGCGTTCTGTGCCTCGCGGCGGAAGCGCTCCTGGAACTGCGGGTCCCTGGCGAGGTCGGCACGGAGGATCTTGATCGCGACTTCCCGGCCGAGGCGCACGTCGTGGCCGTGATGGACCTCGGACATGCCTCCGTAGCCGAGCGTTTCGCCCAGCTCGTACCGGTTGGAGAGCAGTCTGGGTGTGCTCATCTCTGGGTGCCGTTCCATTCCGTCCAAGGTGTGGTCATGATGCCTTGCTGGCCATCGTCGGTCGTGCCGGGAGACTCCGCCGGTAGGACACTCGTCGCGGGCGGCTCTTCCGTGGGCGGCTGTCTGCCCGGGACCACCTCGCTCGACGTCTGCCCGGTGTGCGGTGGCGGGCCGGAACTGCCGATCATCTTGGCGATCAGCACGATCCCCGCCACCAGGACAACGAGCAGGATGGCCGCGAGGAGCGCCCACCAGCCCCACTGGGACTTCTTCTTCGGGACCGGCATCATGACCGGCCGCACCGCGGGGCGGGACGGCGGGCCGATGACGACCATGGGGTTCACCGCCGGGGACGGCGGGCCGACCGGCACGTGCTGCTGCTGCGGCGGGACCGGCTGCGGCGGAACCTGTTGCTGCGGCGGCTGTTGCTGCGGTTGCTGGCCGGTCGCGTAGGCGGCGTTGACCAGCCCGGACGGCGTGGGCAGCGGCAGCCCGGCGCGGACCGCGGCGACGGCGGCCGCGAACTCGCCGCCGTTGTTGTAGCGCTGCCGCGGGTCCTTGACCAGCGTCGCCTCGATCACCGCGCGGGCCGCGGGCGGCACGTCGGGTGGGAGCGGCGGCGCGATGTCGCGGATGTGCATCATCGCGACCGTGACGGCGTTCTCGGAGAGGAACGGCCGGTGCCCGGCGAGGCATTCGTACCCGCACACCGCGAGCGAGTAGACGTCGGACGCCGGCTCGGCCGGGTGCCCGAGCGCCTGCTCCGGCGCGATGTAGTGCGCGGTGCCCATGACCATGCCGGACCGGGTGACCGGGGCGGCGTCGGCGGCCTTCGCCACCCCGAAGTCGGTGATCTTGACCTGGCCCGTCGACGTCACCAGGATGTTGCCCGGCTTGACGTCGCGGTGGACCAGGCCCTGCTCGTGCGCGGCCTGCAGCGCGTTGCCCGCCTGCTCGAGCATGTCGAGCGTGAACTCCGCCGACAGCCGCCCGTGCTTGGCCAGCAAGCCGGCCAGCGGGTCGCCGTCGACGAGCTCCATCACGAGGTACGCGATCGACAGGTCGCCGTCGAACACGGTCTCGCCGTAGTCGTGCACCGCGGCGATGCCGGGGTGGTTCAGCGACGCCGTCATCCGCGCTTCGGTCCGGAAGCGGTGGAGGAATTCGGCGTCACCGGAGAGCTCGGCCTTGAGGATCTTGACGGCCACGGTCCGGTCCAGCCGGGTGTCGCTGGCCTGCCAGACCTCGCCCATCCCGCCGACGGCGATCCGGCTCGTCAGCTTGTACCTCTCGGCCAGCAGCTGGCCCGAGGACAGCATCCGCTATCCACCCCCGAGCTTGGCGTTGATCGCGGCGCGGCCGATCTCGGCCGCGACGGTGCCGCCGGTGGCCGCGAGCCCGCGGTTGCCGCCGTCCTCGACGATGACGGCGACCGCGATCTGCGGGTCGTTCGCCGGGGCGAAGGCGGTGTACCAGGCGTGCGGTGCGGTGTTCTTGGAGTCCGTGCCGTGCTCGGCGGTGCCGGTCTTCGACGCGATCTGGATGTCCGCGCGCTTGCCGCCGCCCTTGGTGAAGCCCTCGGAAGCGATCATCATGTCCTTGAGGATCGCGGCGTTCGACGACGAAAGTGCCGCCGTGCCGGTGAGCTCGGTGGGGCTGTAGTCCTCGATGGTCGAGAGGTCCGGGGCCAGCACCGACTGCACCAGCTGCGGCTTCATCGCCATCCCGCCGTTGGCCACGGTGGCCGCGAGCAGGCAGTCCTGCAGGGGCGTCAGCCGGACGTCGCGCTGGCCGATGCCGCTCTGGTAGAGCGCGCCCTGCGAGTCGAGCGGGCCGACGGTCGACGGCGCGACCTTCATCGGCACGGTCAGGTCGGCCTGCCCGATCCCGAAGTTCGCCGCCGTCTTCTTCATCTTGTCCGCGCCGAGCTGGCCGGCGAACTGCGCGAACGGCACGTTGCAGGAGTGCGCGAGCGCGTCCTTGAACGTGGTGCCCGGGCAGGCGGCGCCGGCGTAGTTCTCCAGCGTGACGTTGGTGCCGGGGAGCTTCGTGTTCGGCGCGGGGTCGACCGGGGTGTCCGGGCCCTTGCCGTCTTCGAGCACCGCCGACGCGGTGACGAGCTTGAACGTCGAACCCGGCGGGTAGGTCTCCGAGATCGCCCGGTTCAGCATGGGCTTCTTCGGGTCCTTGTTGTTCGCGTTCCAGGCGTCGGTCTGCGCCTTCGACGTGTGCGAGGCCAGCTGGTTCGGGTCGTACGACGGCGTCGAGACCATCGCCAGGATCCGGCCGGTCTTGGGCTCCAGCGCGACGACGGCGCCGGTGTAGCCCTTCTGCGTCATCAGGTCGTACGCGGCCTTCTGCACGGCCGGGTCGATGGTCAGCCGGACGTTGCCGCCGCTGGGGTCGCGGCCGGTGACCATGTCCGACAGCCGCCGCACGAACAGCCGCGGGTCGGAGCCGTTGAGGACGTCGTCCTCGGACCGCTCGAGCCCGCCCGCGCCGTAGTTGATCGAGTAGTAGCCGGTGACCGGCGCGTACATCGGGCCGTCGGCGTAGGTCCGGATGTACTTGTACTTGTCGTTGGACGGGTTGACGCTGGCCAGCACCTCGCCGTTGGCCTGCGACACGATCTTGCCGCGCTGGCGGGCGAACTCGTCGTAGAGCACGCGCGCGTTGCGCGAGTCGGTGCGGTAGTCGTCGGCCTTCACCACCTGGATGTAGGTGGCGTTGGCCAGCAGCAGGACGACCATGACGAGCATCGCCATGCCGACCTTGCGGAGCGGGGTGTTCATGCCTGCGCGCCCCCGTCCGCCGGCGGGCGCTGCACGAGCACGGTGTGCGCTTCCGCGATCGGCGCCTGGGGCTGCTGCTGCGGCTTCGGGCGGGTGGCCGGCTTGCGGGCGGCGTCGGAGATCCGGAGCAGCAGCGCGACCAGGATGTAGTTCGCGAGCAGCGACGAGCCGCCCTTGGACAGGAACGGCGCGGTGATACCGGTCTCCGGGATGAGTTTCGTGACCCCGCCGACGACGACGAAGATCTGCATGACCATGGTGAACGCGAGCCCGCCGCCGAGCAGCTTGCCGAACGTGTCGCGCACGGCGAGCGCGCTGCGCATGCCGCGCATCGCGACCAGCAAGTACAACATCAGGACGGCGGCCAGCCCGACGAAGCCGAGCTCCTCACCGATCGCCGCGGTGATGAAGTCGGTGGCCGCCTCGGGCACCATGTCCGGCCGCCCGGCGCCGAGCCCGGTGCCGCCGACGCCGCCGGTGCCGAGCCCGAACAGGCCCTGTGCGAGCTGGTAACCGCCGCCCGCCTGGTCGTAGGTGGCCAGCGGGTCCAGCCAGTTCGCCACGCGCTGCTGGACGTGCGTGAAGAGGTTGTAGGCGATGACGCAGCCGACGGCGAAGAAGCTGAGCCCGAGCACGACCCAGATGACCCGCTCGGTCGCGACGTAGAGCATCACCAGGATGACGCTGAAGAACAGCAGCGAGGTGCCGAGGTCCTTCTCGAACACCAGGATGCCGATGCAGACGAACGCGGCGATGAGGATCGGGCCGAGGTCGCGGGCGCGCGGCAGCTCGACGCCGACGAGCTTCTTGCCCGCCACCATGAACAGGTCCCGCTTCGACACCAGGAACGAAGCGAAGAAGATCATCAGCAGGATCTTCGCGAACTCGCCCGGCTGGATCGAGAAGAACGGCAGCTTCAGCCACACCTTGGCGCCGTTGACCTCGGACAGGCTCGACGGCAGCAGCGCGGGCAGCGCCAGCGCGACGATCCCGACCAGGCCGGCGGTGTAGCCGTAGCGGGTCAGCGTGCGGTGGTCGTTGACCACGATCAGCACGACGACGAAGAACACCAGCGAGATCACCGTGAACAGGACCTGCGCGGTGACGGCGGGCGTGTAGTCCTTGCCCTGCTGCACGGCGCGTTCGGCCAGCGCCAGGTCGATCCGGTGGATCATCACCAGGCCGATGCCGTTCAGCAGCGCGACGCAGGGGAGCAGCACCGGGTCCGCGTACGGCGCCCACTTGCGGACGGCGAGGTGCGCCCCGGTCAGCACGCCGAGGTAGGCGAGGCCGAGCCAGAGGATCGACGTCGTGAGTTCCTGCTCCTGGTTCGCTTCCACCAGCACGAGGGCGATCGTGACGATGAACGCCGCGAAGCCCAGCAGGACGAGTTCGGTGTTGCGGCGGGTCGGGACTTCGCGCGGCGGGTTCGTCTGGAACTGGGCGGCGAGCGGTTCGGCGGAACGCGCGACGGGCTGGCCCATCAGTTACCGCCTCCCGTCGTCGGTGCCGTCGAACTCGGCGTCGAGCAGTCCCTCCCCGCTGGCTGGTTCGCCGACGATGGAGCAGTGGAACCGGCCGGGGCCGACGGGATCGTCGTCGGCGTGACCGGGTTGGTCGGCGTCGGCGAGGTCTGACCGCCCGTCGGCGCGCAGTTGTTCAGGCGCTTGTGCAGCTGGAGGAAGTCGTCGATGTACTTCCGGGCGTCGTCGAGGCTGTCCTTCTTGACGCCGTTCTGCACGGCGAGCCGTGCGTCCTCCTGGAGCTGGGTGACGCGCAGCTTGTCCGTGCACACCTGGTTGGGCGGGCAGGAGCCCTGCTCGTAGGTGTGCAGGTCGATGCCGAGGATGCTGCCGGGGACGCCGCGGTAGATGACGACTTCCTCGTCCGCACCTTCGCCGACATAGTACTGACTCAGCACGAAGTACCGGGTGGCGATGGCGGCCGCGGCGAGCACCACGAGGACCACCAGCGCCCCGGCCAGCCAGCGGAACCGCTTCCGCCGCTTGGCCTTCGGGTCTTCGGTCGGCTGCGGCAGTTCCGGGCGCTGCTGCGGCGGCGGCTGGGTCAGCGCCCTGGCCCGCGCCGCGGGCGAATCGCCCTGGTGCAGCTCGTCGCTGCCGTCCCCGGCGGCGCCGCCCACGATGGGCGCGTCCTCGCCGAAGTCGACGTCGACCACGTCGGCGATGATCACGGTGACGTTGTCCGTACCACCGCCCTTGAGCGCCAGCTCGATCATCCGGTCCGCGCACTGCTGCGGGTCCGGGATCTGCACGGCCTCGGTCAGCGTCTCGTCGCTGACCATGCCGGACAGGCCGTCCGAGCAGATCAGGTACCGGTCGCCGGCGCGGGCTTCGCGCACGGTCAGGCTCGGCTCGACCTCGTGCCCGGTCAGCGCCTTGAGCAGCAGCGACCGCTGCGGGTGCACCGCCGCCTCTTCCGGCGTGATGCGGCCCTGCTCGAGCAGCTCGTTGACGAAGCTGTCGTCCCGCGTGATCTGCGCGAACTGGCCGCCGCGCAGCAGGTAGGCCCGCGAGTCGCCGACGTGCACCAGGCCCAGGCGCGTGCCCGCGAACAGCACCGCGGTGAGCGTCGTGCCCATGCCGTCGAGATCGGGGTCCTGCGAGACGAGCTCGGCGATGGCGGCGTTGCCGTTGGCCACCGCCTCCCGCAGCTGGGCGAGGAGGTCGTCGCGCGGTTCGTCGTCGTCGAGCGGGGCGAGCGAGGCGATGACGACCTTGCTGGCCACCTCACCCGCCGCGTGGCCACCCATACCGTCGGCGAGCGCGAGCAGGCGAGGGCCGGCGTACACGGAGTCCTGGTTGCTCGAACGCACCAGGCCCCGGTCGCTGCGGGCTGCGTAGCGGAGGACGAGAGTCATGGGCGAAGCTCGATCACCGTCTTGCCGATCCGGATGGGGACTCCGAGCGGGACCCGGAGGGGTGCAGTGACCTTAGCCCGGTCGAGGTAGGTCCCGTTCGTCGAGCCCAGATCTTCCACGTACCAGTCCTCACCGCGCTGGGCGATCCGGGCGTGCCGGGTCGACGCGTAGTCGTCGTCGAGCACCAGCGTGGAGTCGTCGGCCCGGCCGATCAGGATCGGCCGGCCGTCCAGCGCGATGCGCGTCCCCGCCAGTGCGCCGTGGGTGACCAGCAGCTGCTGCGGGGACTTGCTGTTGCGCGGCTTCTTCTCTTTCTTGCGCCCGAACGTCGGCACCTGGACGCGCATGCCCGATGCCGCGTAGAGGTCCGAGCGGACGACTCTGAGCGCGGCGAACACGAAGAGCCAGAGCAGCACGAGGAAGCCCACCCTGGTGAGTTGTACGACCAGCTCTGGCACTTGGTGTGTCCGCTCCCGACTCGTCCGTGCAGCCGCGACGCGGGTACGCCGCGGTCCCCCCGCACGTCAATTCTGCGGGAACAGTATTCCGTGCCCCGAGTCAGCCCTGTGTACGGAACACGAGGGACGAATGCCCCACCCGGATGACGTCGCCATCCGCGAGCTGCCAGGTCTGGACCGGAGTGCCGTTCACGGTCGTGCCGTTGGTCGAACCGATGTCGGCGAGCGTCGCGCTCTGGCCGTCCCAGGTGATCTCCAGGTGCCGGCGCGAAACACCGGTGTCCGGGAGGCGGAAGTCCGCGTCCTGGCCGCGGCCCACGACGTTCCCGCCCTGCTTCAGCGAGTACGTGCGGTTCGAGCCGTCGTCGAGCTGCAGGCTCGCCGCGAGCTGGCGCCCGGCCGCGGGCTGGGCGTACCCACCCTGCTGCTGGGCGTACGGGTCGCCGGCCGGCTGGCCGTACGCCTGCTGCTGGCCGTACTGGTCGTAGCCCGCCTGCTGCTGGCCGCCGTACTGGTCGTACCCGGCCTGCTGCTGACCGCCGTACTGGTCGTAGCCACCCTGCTGGTAGCCGCCCTGGTCGTAGCCGCCCTGCTGGGGCTGGGCGTAGCCGCCCTGGTCGTAACCGCCCTGCTGGTAGCCGCCCTGGTCGTAGCCGCCCTGCTGGGGCTGGGCGTAGCCGCCCTGGTCGTAACCGCCCTGCTGGTAGCCGCCCTGGTCGTAGCCGCCCTGCTGGGGCTGGGCGTAGCCGCCTTGGTCGTAACCACCCTGCTGCTGGCCGTAACCCTGGTCGTACCCGGGCTGCTGGCCACCCTGCTGTCCGTAGCCGTACTGGCCCTGCTGGCCGTACGGGTCACCCTGGTCGTATTGGCCGTAGCCGGGGGGCTGGCTCATTGCTGGGTCTCCTGCGTTGCTGGGTCGTGCCGACCGCGGTGAACCGGCGCCTGAGGGGCGGGCGTCGGGATCGACGGACGAACGGGTCTTGAACTGTCCAGTATGCAGCGCCTCGTTGCGCTCGAGTGATACGACGACGTCACCATAGGTGTCCAGGCCTTCGGCGGCGAGGTGTTCCGCCACCGCCTTGGCCAGCACCTGGGTGACCCGCTGCTCGTCACCGGCCATGCGCTCGTGGTCAGCCGTCCCCAAGGACACGATGTAGTGATTCGGGGCGAGCTGCCGACCGCCTGCCAGCTCACGAACGTTCTCCTCACTCTCCCGTTCCAAGGCGATCGCCACTTCCTGCGTGACGACGTTGCCACCGAACATGCGCGCGAAAGTGTTCCCCACCAGGTTCTCGAGTCGCCTGTCGAATCTCTCGGCGCGGCCCACCGGGGAAAACCTCCTCACGCTCGTGCTTCCGCATCGATCCTATCCGGGTGAGCGAGCCTCTACACGGCCCCCGGTGAAACCCGTTCAAACGACCTGCTAGTCTTCTCCTCGCTGCCGCAAGGAAGCACTCGGGCGAGTGGCGGAATGGCAGACGCGCACGGTTCAGGTCCGTGTGTCCGAAAGGACGTGAGGGTTCAACTCCCTCCTCGCCCACGCTGTTCAAAGGGCCGGCCGCTAGCGCGACCGGCCCTTTTTCCCGTTGACCTGGTCTTTCCCGGGGGCCGAGCCCCCGGACCCCCACGGTGCGGTACCTCGCCTTCCAGCGTGGTCCGGTGGGGAATCTCACGGGTTCGGTGGGCTGTTCGCCCTGGGCGAAGTTACGCCGTGTGGGTGGTGATCAGGCGGGGCTCAGCGCGATCGACAGCCGCATCTGCAGCGCCGCGGCGACGCGTTCCAGGAACGGCAGGGTGGGGATCGTGCCGCCGGCTTCGAGCCTCGCCATCGCCGACTGCGTCATTCCGGCTCGCTCGGCCAGTTCCGTCTGCGTCCAGCCGCGCTCCTCGCGAAGCGTTCGCACCTCCGCGCCCAGTTCGAACGCGATCCGGGCTGCCTCGTAGGCATGGTGGGTGCGGTCGACGCCGAGTTCCTCGCGCAGTTCGCTCCACGAGGTGCGATCGGTCATGACTCCTCCTCGTCCAGTGTGTGCCGTTCGTCCTGGCAGCGACGCACCGCTCGCCTGGCTCGCTCGACTTCGGCGGCTTCACGCATCTTCGTCTTCCGCCACACCGTCATCAGGATGATCCGCCTCCCCGGCGTGATCCAGTAGCTGACCGCGGCCGGCCAAGAGGCTTGAGTAGAAGGCGACATGGTTGATCGCGTTCTTGTCCAGACCTCTCAGTCAGTCGAGACCTGAGCCAAGTCACCTTGGGTCGCATCACCACTACGAAGCGTGTCTATGTCGTGTGGGTGGTGATCCAGTCCGCTATCACGTCCGCTCGGCTCGTTGTCTCGATGCCCGCGTGGGGGCAGCCGGGGCCCGTTGCCTCCACCGCGACCAGCTTGCCGTCCGTGAAGTACGGGGCTCCTGAGTCGTAGGTGCACGCGCTCGTTGTGATTTCCGGGGCCGCGCCGCGGACGCCCAGGGTTGTCGGGTCGACCTTGGCCACTGTGACCGTGCCCTGCTGGAGGCGCTGGGCCGGGAGCGGGTTCGTGCCCGTCAGGCTGCCCCAGCCGGCCAGGGTGAGCTGCTGGCCGACCTTCGGGAGCGTGCGGTTCACCGCCAGCGGGGGCACCGTCGTCACCGGGGTGTCCAGGCGGATCAGGGCGACGTCGTTCTCCTTCGCCTGGAGGACCTCGGTCGCCTTGCGGGCCACGCCCGATTCGGTGGCTTCGTCGACCAGGCCGAGCGTCACCGTCGTCGGGTACGGGACCTTGCCCGAGACGCGGTTGCGGTGGGCGTCGTGGAAGCAGTGCCCGGTCGTCAGCACCCAGCCGGGCGCGATCAGGGCGCCGGTGCAATAACTCGAGTACGTCGAGCCGTCCGGGCGTGGGATCTTCGTCATCGAGAGCTTCGCGACGAACCCGAACTGCCCCGGTGGGACGTCGGTGCCGTGGGCGACGGCCCAGGCCGTCGGCGCGGTGGTGATGGTCAGGACGGCGGCGGCGAGCAGGGCGCGCAGGCGCATTCTTCCCCTTCGTCGAGCGGGTGGTCGACGTTCGAGGCTATTGGCGCCGCGGCGTGCTGGGAATTCCCTGGCCGGGCGGCACTGAGGGGTGACGCCCGGCCGGTCGGTCACCCGGTGTGCGAAGCGATCCAGTCCGCGACGACGTCCACGCGCGAAGTGGTCTCGAGCTGGTTGTGCGGGCAGTCCGGCCCGGTCGACTCGACGGACACGAGCTGCCCGCCGGACCCGCCGGCGACGAAGTAGGGCGCGCCCGAGTCGTAGACGCAGGCACTGGTGGTCGTCGTCGGCGCGACGCCCTGCACGCCGAGCGTCGAGGCGGCGACCTGGCCGACCTTCACCGTCCCCTGCTGCAGCTTCGTCGACGGCGCCGGGTTGGTGGCGGTGAGGCTGCCCCAGCCGGCGAGCGTCAGCAGCTGCCCGACCGACGGCGTGACGCGGTTGACGGTGAGCGGCGTGATGCCGGTGACGTCCGCGTCCAGGGTCGCGATCGCGATGTCGTTGGCGCTCGCCTGGTAGACCGTGACGACGTTGCGCGTCACGCCCGGCGTGCTCTGGTTGACCGTGCCGAGCAGCACCGACGTCGGGTAGGGCACCGGCCCGGAGACGCGGTTGCGGTTGGCGTCGTGGAAGCAGTGGCCCGCGGTGATGATCCACTTCTTGGCGATCAGCGCGCCGGAACACGCGCTGTTGTACTTCGTGCCGTCGGGCCGCGGGATGTTCGTCATGGTGAGCTTCGCGGCGAACTGGTACGTCCCGGCCGGGACGTCGGAGCCGTTGGCCACGGCCGCCGCCGGTCCCGCGGTGGCGAGACCGGCGGCCAGCGTCAAAAGGGCAGCAGAGAACACAGCGCGAACGCGCATCGGTGGATCCCCCTTGTCCGGCACCGGCCGTCGAAGGCTGGTGATCACTTTCGAGGGTAGTGACGCCACACCGCGCGGAAATACGCCGTTCAGCCCAAGTGCCGCAGAACCTAGTTCACGCCGACCAGGTCGACGACGAAGATCAGGGTTTCGCCGGGCTTGATCACGCCGCCCGCGCCGCGGTCGCCGTAGGCCAGGTGCGGCGGGATGACGAGCTTGCGGCGGCCACCGATCTTCATGCCCGCGACGCCCTTGTCCCAGCCGGAGATGACCTGGCCGGCGCCGAGGCCGAAGCGCAGCGGCTCGCCGCGGTCCCACGAAGCGTCGAACTGCTCGCCCGACGAGTGCGAGACGCCGACGTAGTGCACGGTGACGGTCTTGCCCGGCGTGGCTTCGGCGCCGTCACCGACCGTGATGTCGGTGATCTCGAGGTCGGCCGGCGCGGGGCCGTCCGGGCGGTCGATTTGGGGCTTTTCCAAGGTCATGGGCCTCACCGTACCCACGCGTGAGGGGCTGCGCCGATCGGCCTACGCCCAAGGAGGGAAAAACGCGAAAACTCTTCACACTTGTCCTACTGCTCGGTAGCGTGCGCTTCGTCACTCTTCTGAGCTGAGGGGAGCCCGGCATGCGACGAGGCATCCGAGCCTTGACCTTCACGGCGTTGGGGGCCCTCGTGGCCGGGCTGACCCAAGTCGCCGTCACCGCGCCCGCCGCGCAGGCGGCCGGGTCGCCCGACGACTACTGCGGCGGGCAGTGCAGCGACATCCTGCCGCCCGGCGAGAACGGCAACGCCACCCTCGCGGACATCCTCGCGCACAAGGTGTTCGGCACCCGCCCGGCGCACGCGTCCGACCAGCTCGGGAAGTACGCGTCGCTGGCGAACGGGTACAAGACGCTGACCACGAGCGCGATCAACCAGTACTTCAACGACTCGTCGTTCGGCGTCGCCGCCGACCAGGTCGCGAGCACGACCAAGCCGCGCTCGGACGTGACGATCGTGCGCGACAAGGCACTCGGCGTCCCGCACATCACCGGCACCACGCGCGCGGGCACCGAGTTCGGCGCCGGGTACGCCGCCGCGCAGGACCGGCTGTGGCTGATGGACGTCCTGCGCCACGCCGCGCGCGGGCAGGTCACCCCGTTCGCCGGTGGCGCGGAAGCCAACCGCGAGCTGGAGCAGCAGTTCTTCTCGAACGCGCCGTACACCGAAGCCGAGCTGCAGCAGCAGATCGACCACGTCGCGAACAGCGGCCCGCGCGGCGCGCAGGGGCTCGCCGACGCGCAGGCCTACGTCGACGGCATCAACAAGTACATCAGCGACTCCTACAACGGCCGGTACTTTCCGGGCGAGTACGTGCTGACCGGGCACGTCGACTCGATCACCAACGCCGGGTCGATCGACCCGTTCAAGCTGACCGACCTGGTCGCGCTCGCCTCGCTCGTCGGCGCCGAGTTCGGCGCGGGCGGCGGCGGTGAGGTGCAGAACGCCATCGCGAAGCTCGCGATGCAGGAGAAGTACGGCGTCGTCCAGGGCGAGAAGGTGTGGCAGAGCCTGCGCTCGGAGGACGACCCCGAAGCCGTCAAGACGCTGCACGACGGCCAGACCTTCCCGTACGGCAAGACACCGGCCAACGCGGTCGGGCGGGCCATGCCGGACAAGGGCTCGGTGACCGGGCAGCAGCTGGTGTTCGACCAGACCGGCTCGGCTTCGACCGCCACGCCGTCCACTGTGGACGTCGCCGCGCCCGCCGACCAGGAGCCCGCCCGCGGGATGTTCGAGAACGGCGTGCTGCCGGGGAACATGCTGAGCGAGAAGCACGGCATGTCCAACGCGCTGCTCGTCTCCGGCGCGAAGACCGCCAGCGGCCACCCGGTCGCCGTGTTCGGCCCGCAGACCGGGTACTTCGCCCCGCAGCTGCTGCTGTTGCAGGAACTGCAGGGCCCGGGCATCAGCTCGCGCGGTGCCGCCTTCGCCGGCCTGAGCATGTACACGCTGCTGGGCCGCGGCCAGGACTACTCGTGGAGCGCGACGACGTCCGCGCAGGACATCATCGACACCTACGCGCTGACGCTGTGCGACCCGAGCGGCAAGGCGCCGACGAAGGACTCGAACTACTACACCTGGCAAGGCCAGTGCATCCCGATGGACACCGTCGAGGTGAAGAACGCCTGGAAGCCGACCGTGGCCGACGGGACCGCGGCGGGTTCGTACACCCTGCGCAGCTACCGGACGAAGTACGGGCCGGTGCAGAGCCGGGCGACCGTCGGCGGCAAGCCGGTGGCGTACGCGGCGCTGCGCTCGTCCTACTTCCACGAGGTCGACTCGCTGATCGGCTTCCAGGAGCTGAACGACCCGGGCTTCGTCAAGTCCGCGGCGGACTTCCAGAAGGCCGCGGCCGACATCAACTACACGTTCAACTGGTTCTACGCCGATTCCAAGGACATCGCGTACTTCAACTCCGGCAGCAACCCCTCGCGACAGTCCAATGTGGACCCGAACATGCCGGTGTGGGGCGACCAGGGCCACGACTGGAACGGCTGGAACCCGGCGGGCAACGTCGCGACCTACACGCCGGCGTCGCAGCACCCGCAGTCGATCAACCAGGACTACTACGTCAGCTGGAACAACGCGCAGGCCAACGGTTACGCGGCCGCGGGCGCGGACAAGTCCGCCGTGCACCGCGTCGACCTGCTCGACTCGCGCGTCAAGCAGCTGATCTCCAGCGGCACCAAGGTCACCCGGGTCAACCTGACCCAGGCGATGGCGGACGCCGCGCTGGCCGACCTGCGTGCCGAGCGCGTCCTGCCGCTGCTGCTGCAGGTGCTCGACAAGACGCCGACCACCGGCGCGGCCGCGGACGCCGAGGCGAAGCTCAAGACGTGGCTCGCGAACGGCCACCTGCGCAAGGAGACTTCGCCGGGCAGCAAGGCGTACGCGGACGCCGACGCGATCCGCATCTTCGACGCCTGGTGGCCGCTGCTCGTCCAGGCCGAGTTCAAGCCGGGCATGGGCGACGACGCCTACAACGCGATGACCGGCGTGCTGGGCATCAACGAAAGCCCGTCCGGCTGGCAGAACGGCAACGGCCGGCACTCCGGCCAGCCGCACAAGGGCTCGTCGTTCCAGTACGGCTGGTGGGGTTACGTCAGCAAGGACCTCCGGCAGGTGCTCGGCCAGCCGGTGGCCGGCCCGCTCGGCCAGACGTTCTGCGGTGGCGGCGACGTCACCACGTGCCGCCAGGCGCTCGTCGACTCGCTGACGACGGCCGCCGGCCAGTCCGCGAGCACCGTCTACCCCGGTGACGCGTCCTGCTCGGCCGGTGACCAGTGGTGCGCCGACACGATCGTCCACAACCCGCTGGGCGGCATCACGCAGGACAAGATCAGCTGGCAGAACCGCCCGACGTTCCAGCAGGTCGTCGAGTACGCCGCGCACCGGGGCGACAACATCGCCAACCTCGCGCCGGGGAAGACGGTCAGCGCCACGAGCGCCGAGACCGGCTTCTACAACTCCCCGGCGTCGAACGCGATCGACGGGAACGGCTCGACCCGCTGGGCCAGCGACTGGAGCGACGACCAGGCGATCACCGTCGACCTGGGCTCGGTCCAGCAGGTCAGCAGGGTGCTGCTGAGCTGGGAAGCCGCGTACGGGAAGAGCTACCAGATCCAGACTTCGCCGGACGCGGTGAACTGGACGGACGCGGCCGTGGTCACCGACGGCGACGGCGGGCAGGACAACGTCTCGTTCGCCCCGACGTCGGCGCGGTTCGTGAAGCTGCAGGGCGTCCAGCGCGGCACGAAGTACGGCTACTCGCTGTACGAGTTCGAGGTGTACGCGCACTGAGACCAGGCCGGGCCGTTCGCGGACGCGCGGGCGGCCCGGCCTACCCAGCGCGGGTTACCGTGAGCGCATGGACGACTGGACGCCCCGCACCAAGGCCATCGCGGCCGGCCGCCCGCACGGTCCCGGCGAGCCGCTCAACACCCCGCTCGTCGCCACCAGCACCTACCAGGCCGGTGGCGATTTCGTGTACGCGCGCGGGGACGGCACGCCGACCTGGCTGGCGCTCGAAGAAGCCGTCGGCGCGCTGGAAGGCGGGTACGCGACGGCGTTCGCGTCCGGGGTCGCCACCCTCTCCGCGGTGCTGGACCTGCTGCCGGTGGGGTCGCGGGTCGTCGTGCCGACGTTCAGCTACGCCGTGACGCGCGGGGTGCTCGCCCACGCGCAGAAGCTCGGCAAGCTCGCGGTCACCGAGCTGGAGCCGACCGACACCGACGCCTGGGTGGCCGAGGCCGCTACTGCGGACCTGGTCTGGCTCGAGTCGCCGACCAACCCCACCCTCGACGTGATGGCGATCGAGACCATCGCCGCCGCCGCGCGCGGGCGGGTCGTCGTCGACAACACCTTCGCGACGCCGTTGCAGCAGCGGCCCCTCGAGCTGGGCGCGGACGTCGTCGTGCACAGCGCGACCAAGGCCATCGGCGGGCACAGCGACCTGCTGCTCGGCATCACCGTGGCCAAGGACCCCGAGGTGGCGGCCGAGCTGAAGGGCGCGCGGACCCGCGTCGGGTCCACGCCGGGCGCGCTGGAGGCGTGGCTGGCCCTGCGCGGGCTGCGGACCATGCCGGTGCGGCTGGCCGAGCAGTCGAAGACCGCCGCGCTGCTCGCCGAGCGCCTGGCCGGGCACCCCGCCGTCCGGCGGGTGCGCTACCCGGGCTTCGGGATGATGCTCGCGTTCGAGCTGGCCGACGCCGAGACGGCCGACGCGTTCTGCGCCGCCGTCCGGCTGATCGTCTCGGCGACCAGCCTCGGCGGCGTCGAAAGCCTGGTCGAACGGCGGGCGTGGCTGGCAGGCGAAGAGCGGGTGCCGCCCGGGCTGGTGCGGTTCAGCGTCGGTTTGGAGGATCCCGAGGACCTTTGGCAGGACCTGCGCTTCGCCCTCCCGGAGTAACGCGGACGGGTGAGCCCTCGATAGTCCGGCATCGCAGGTCCTCGCCGTTGGGAGTCCACCGTGGGTAGAACGCTGAGCCGGGTCGCGGGCATCGCCGCCGCGGGCGCGCTGATCACCGCCGCCACCGCACCGGCCGCACTGGCCCAGACGGACACCTCGGCGCCGGAGACGACCACGACGACGTCCGAGGCGACGACCACCACCGCGCCGAGCACCAGCGAGACCACCACGACGACGGCACCTTCGACGACGGCGACCACGGGAGCCACCACCACGACGCCGTCGCTCACGGATTCGGTGAAGACCGAGGCGCCCGACCCGACCAGCACGACGACCACGGCGGCGAGCGAGCCGCCGAAGGACACCTACCAGGACAACGTCGGGCACGGGTTCGTCGGCCTCGGCGGCGAAGGCGTCCTGGTCATCGCCTGCGCGGCCGGCGCGCCGGGGAACGTGGCGACCCAGTACCTGAGCGTCACCGGTGGTCCGGACCAGGACGAGTCCGACGGCCGCTACTGGAACTACTCGGTCCGCGTGGCCGACGCCCCGGCCGGCACCACGACCGCGAAGTTCAGCTGGACCTGCGCCGGCGTCGAGGGCAACGGCGTGGTCGAGTTCGAGCAGGAAGAACCGCCGGTCACGAGCACGAGCGCCACGCCGTCGAGCACCGCCCCGGTCACCACGGCGACGTCCGCGACCGCGACGCCGACGTCGGCCGCGCCGGGCAACAGCGCGCCGAAGGCCCAGGTCAAGGTCGCGCCCAAGGGCGGGGTCGAGACGGGCTTCGGCGGCACGGCCTGGTGAGCGCCCGGCGGGCGGGTGCCGCACTCGCCCTCGTGCTGGCGCTCGCCGCGTGCAGCACCCCCGAACAGCCGAAGGCCGCGCCGGCCCCGGTGCCGTCGTCGGTGCCGGTGACCGTGCCGTTCAAGGGACTCCGGCCGACGTCGGTGAAGATCCCCAAGATCGGCGCGGAATCCAGCCTGCTCGCGGTGGCGGTCAAGCCCGACGGTTCGATCTCCGTGCCGTCGGTGCACACGCCGATGCAGGCGGCCTGGTACAAGCTCTCGCCGGTGCCCGGCGACGTCGGCCCGGCGATCGTGCTCGGGCACGTCGACGGCGACAAGAAGCCCGGCATCTTTTACAAGCTCAAGGATCTCGCCCCGGGCGACGAGGTGGACGTCGACCGCAGCGACGGCAGGAAGCTGAAGTTCGTCGTCGACCGCGTCACGCAGGTCCCGAAGGACACGTTCCCGCGCGAAGCCGTGTACGGCAACAGCACCAAGCCGGAGCTGCGGCTGATCACCTGCGGTGGCGCGTTCGACCACGCCGAACACAGCTACAAGGACAACATCGTCGTCTACGCGAACCTAGCCGACGCCTGAGCCGGGGTACGGGAACGCCGGCTTCAGCGTGGTTTCCGGGCACACCCAGCGCCGCATCCCGGCGTCGCACACCGCGTAACCCCAGTTGATCAGGTGGTCCTGCGTCCGCTCCGGCATCCTGGTGAGCCGCGTCTTCGTCACGGCCAGCGCGCGGGTCTGCTCGACGGGCGCCGGCAGGGCGTCGTCCAGGTCGAAGTGCGTGATGTCGCTGTAGGTCGCCCAGTACGTCCCGGCGAACCGCTTGTCCTGGTAGGACTTCAGCAGCGAGCCGGTGCGCAGCTCGCGGACCTGGTTGTCCATCACGGTCAGCACGCGGAACAGCTGCATCGGCCAGCTGTGCCGCGGCTTTTCCTCGTGCTTCATCTTCTTGCCCGCGTCGCTGACCAGGACGGTCGCGCGCTGGTTCTCGATCGGGTCCAGGCCGAGGTTGTCGTACACGCCCGCGTCGCTGAGCACGATCTTGCGCTCGGGCTGGTGCGGGTCCGGGATCACGACCGGCGAGAGCAGCGGCGGGAACGCCGACGACGCGGCCACCGCCGTCGCCAGGGGAATCCGCCCGTGCGGGCCGGACTGACGGAAGAACCACCACAGCGAGCCGTCCTGCAGGCTGGTCGCGGTGAACACGAAGTTCGGCCCGGCCGGGTGCAGGTCCGCCAGGCAGCAGTCGCCGAAGAGGTGCTTCGCGTAGCGGCGCGCCAGCTCTTCGCCCGCGCTGCGCCACGGCATCAGCATGGCCTTCAGCGTGACCGGGACGTCGAGGTTCGTGCGGGCCAGTTTCCGCAGCGGCTGCACGACTTCCTTGCCGAAGTTCTCCGCGACGCCGTCGTCGCCGAAGTACAGCTTGTGCCACGCGTGGGCGAGCACCCCGGCCGCGATCGACCCGCCGGAAACGCTCGACACCGTCGTCAGCTTGGGCAGCCAGCCGAGTTCGTTGAGCCGCCAGAGCGCGCCGGCGTGGAAGAGCATCGCCCGGTAACCACCCCCGGAGAGCGCGAGCCCGACACCGTCCCGTTTCGCCGCGTCCACCCGGCCGAGTCTAGGACCGCAGCAACGGCGCGAGCAGCGGGCGTTGCGGCGCGGGGACGTATTCGGCGTAGTTGTCGTACAACGCCTGTTTTGCCAGGTGTGCCGCGCCGGCGCCGTCGGCGGCCCGGATCGCGTCGAGCACCTCGGCGTGGTGCGCGAGCCAGGTGCGCATCAGCGACGTCCGGTTGCTGGCGTGCTCGAGCTTGTCCTCGATCAGCTCCAGCACGACCCCGCGCACGACTTCTTCGCTGACCACCAGCAAGGGGTTGCGCGAGATGCGCGCGATGACTTCGTGGAACGCGACGTCGGCGCGGCTGAACTCGGCGTACCCGTGCGAAACGCCTTCGCGCATGGACTCCAGCGCGGTGTCGAGGCCCGCCAGGTCGTCGTCGGTGCGCAGCTCCGCCGCGAGCAGGTGGGCCGAGCCGTCGAGGATCATCCGGAACTGCAGGAGTTCCGCGAGCCCGACGTGGTTCGCCCGCGCGAGCCGCTGCATCGAGCGGTGCAACGCGGCGGGCGACGCGGCCAGCACTTCGGGACCACGCGGGTCACCGGGCCGCGAGCGGATCATTTCGGCGGCCTGCAGCACGCGCAGGGCTTCCCGGATCGTCGAGCGGCCGACGCCGAACTGCGTCATCAGCTCGCGCTCGCTCGGCAGCCGCTCGCCCGGCTTGAGCTCGCCGCTGATCACGGCCTGCTCGATCTGCTCGACGACCCGCTCGTACGCGCGGACCGGAGCCACCGGTTCGAACCGCATCCCTTGACCTCGTCGTCCCCGCAATGTCAGGCTACTGGTCAGACCAGTGTACTTACCTGGAGGCCGAATGAAAGCCCGACTTCACGTGGTGGCAGCGGCGCTGCTGCTCGTGGTGTCCGGCTGCTCGGCCGGCTCGTCCGCCAGCGTTTCCGCAGGTCCGGACACGCTTTCGGTCGGCTTCACGGCCGAGCCCGCGAACTTCGACTTCACGCGCACGGACGGCGCCGCGATCCCGCAAGCGCTGCTCTACAACGTCTACGAAGGCCTGGTGAAGCTCGACTCGCAGGGCCGCGTGGTGCCGCTGCTCGCGAAGTCGTGGACGATCAGCCCGGACCGCAAGACCTACGACTTCCAGCTCCAGCCGGGCGTGAAGTTCAGCAACGGCGCGCCCTTCACCGCCGAAGACGTCAAGTTCTCGCTGCTGCGCGTGAAAACGGACTGGACGATCTCGATCAAGTCCACGATGGACGTCGTCGACCACGTCGACGTCGTGGCGCCGGACCACGCGCGGGTCGTGCTCTCGAAGCCGTCCAACGGCTGGCTGTTCAGCCTCACCAGCCGGCTCGGCGCGATGTTCAGCCCCACCGGCGTCGCGGACCTGGCGACCAAGCCGGTCGGCACCGGGCCGTACGTCGTGGCGGCGCGCAAGCGCGGCGACTCCGTGGTGCTGAAGGCGAATCCCGGGTACTGGGGCCGGAAACCGGCGTACTCGACCGTGGTCCTCAAGTACATCAAGGACCCGACCGCGCTGAACAACGCGTTGTCCAGCAACGGCATCGACGTCATCTCGGCGATCACCGCGCCCGACTCGATCCCGCAGTTCCAGGCCGACGACCGGTTCCAGGTCATCCAGGGCACGTCGAACTCCGAGGTCACGCTGGCGATGAACGGCGCGCGGGCACCGCTGAACGACGTCCGGGTGCGGCAGGCGCTGACGTACGCGATCGACCGGAAGGCGTTGCTGGACACGGCGTGGGCGGGCCGCGGCACGCTGATCGGCAGCATGGTCCCGCCGACCGACCCCTGGTACGAGGACCTCGCGAACGTCTACCCGTTCGATCCCGGGCGGGCCAAGGCGATGCTGACCGAAGCCGGCGCGACGAACCTGAACCTGCGCCTGCGGATCCCGAACCTGCCGTACGCGGTGTCGGCCGCTCAGGTCGTCCAGTCGCAGCTCGCCGACGTCGGCGTGCGGACCACGATCGAGCCGCTCGACTTCCCGGCGGTGTGGCTGAAGCAGGTGTTCACCGACCACGACTACGACCTGTCGATCATCCAGCACGTCGAAGCCCGCGACATCACGACGTTCGGGAAGCCCAAGTACTACTGGGGTTACGACAGCAAGCGCGTCCAGCAACTGCTCGCCGCCGCCGACAGCGGGACGCCGGAGCAGCAGGTCGCGGACATGAAGGAGGTCGCGCGGCAGCTGAACACCGACGCGGCCGCGGACTGGCTGTTCCTGTTCCCCAACGTGATCGTGGCGAAGGCCAAGGTCGGCGGGTTCACGCGGAACCAGGTCAGCGAGTCGTTCGACCTCACCGGGCTGGCGCCGCGATGACCGCCAAGGTGCTGCGCCGGCTGGCGATCTTCGTGGTCAGCGTGCTGGTCGCGTCGATCATCGTGTTCCTCTTCATGGCCGTGCTGCCGGGCGATCCGGCGCAGGTCGCGCTCGGCGTCAACGCGGCGCCCGAGCTGCTCGCCAAGACCCGCGCGGAGTTCGGCATCGACCGGCCGCTCGTCACGCAGTACTTCGACTGGATCGGCGGCGTGCTGCACGGCGACTTCGGCCGTTCGTACGTCACGCGCGACGCGATCGGGCCGCAGCTGCTCGACCGCCTCGGCGTCACGCTCTGGCTCGTCGGCGCGGGGATGCTGGTGGCGCTGGTGATCGCCGTGCCGGCCGGGACGTTCGCCGCGGTGAAGCACCGGAAGGCGACGGGCGCGGGCGTTTCCGGGCTGTCGCAGATCGGCGTCGCGATCCCCGCGTTCCTCGCCGGGATCATCCTGGTGCAGATCTTCGCCGTGCAGCTGCGCTGGCTGCCCTCCGGCGGGTGGACGCCGCCGAACCAGGACTTCGGTGAGTTCTTCCGCGGGCTCGTGCTTCCCGCGTTGTCGCTGGGTTTGGTGCAGGGCGCGGTGCTCACGCGGTACGTGCGCTCGGCGGTGCTCGACACGCTCGGCCAGGACTACCTGCGCACCGCGCGGTCCAAGGGCTTGCGGCCCGGACAGGCGCTGGTGCGCCACGGCCTGCGCAACGCGTCGGTGCCCGTCGTCACCGTGCTGGGTCTGCAGCTGGCGACGCTGCTGATCGGCGCGGTCGTCGTCGAGCGTGTGTTCGTGCTGCCGGGCCTGGGTTCGATGCTGCTGGACGCCGTCGGCTCCCGCGATCTGCTGACCGTGCAGGGGATCGTGCTGGTGCTCGTGGTCGGCGTGCTGCTGGTCAACTTCGTCGTCGACGTCCTCTACACCGTGCTCGATCCGCGATTGCGGGGTTCGTGATGCGCAATCTCGTGATCGGCGGGGTCCTCGTCGGGCTGGTCGTGCTCGCCGCGCTGCTGTCGTTCGTGTGGACGCCGTTCGACCCGGTGAAGGTCGACGCGGCGAACCGGCTGCTCGGCCCGGGCGCGGCCCACTGGTTCGGCACCGACAAGTTCGGCCGCGACCTGCTGAGCCAGCTCATGGTCGGCGCGCGGACGACGTTGTACGTCGGTGTGGTCGCGGTCGGCATCGCCGCGGTGATCGGCACGCCGCTGGGCATCCTCGCCGGGATGTCCCCGCGGTGGCTGGGCGAGTTCGTCATGCGCGTCAACGACCTCGTGCTCGCGTTCCCCGCGCTGCTGCTGGCGATCATGTTCGGCGCGGTGTTCGGGGCGGACACGCTGACCGCGATGGTCGCGATCGGCATCGCCACGATCCCGTCGTTCGCCCGGATCGCGCGCTCGGGGACGCTGCAGGTGATGAGCACCGAGTTCGTCCTCGCGGCGCGGGCCGGCGGCCGGTCGCGGCCGCAGATCGCCGTGCGGCACGTGCTGCCGAACATCTCCGGCCTGCTGATCGTCCAGTCTTCGGTGTCCTTCGCGATCGCCGTGCTCGCCGAAGCGGCGTTGTCGTTCCTGGGCTTCGGCACGCGGCCGCCGACGCCGTCGTGGGGCCGGATGCTGCAGGAATCCCAGGAACTCTTGACCGTGCACCCGCGGCTGGCGCTGGTGCCGGGCATCGCGATCGCCGTCGCCGTCCTCGGCTTCAACCTCCTCGGCGACGGCCTGCGCGACCGGCTGGACCCCCGATTGGCGGCCCGCGTATGACGCTTTCGGTTTCCGGGTTGCGGGTCGGTGAGCTGGTCCGGGACGTGTCCTTCGAGATCGGCGCGGGCGAACGCGTCGGCCTGATCGGCGAGTCCGGGTCCGGCAAGTCGCTGACCGCGTTGTCGATCATGGGCCTGCTCCCGGACGAACTCCGCGCGTCGGGCTCGATCCGGCTGGGTGACCGCGAGCTGCTCGGAATGTCCGAAAAGGACTTGTCGCGGCTGCGCGGTGACGAGCTGGCGATGGTGTTCCAGGAGCCGATGACGGCGTTGAACCCGGCCATGCGCGTCGGCCGCCAGGTCACCGAGCCCGGCCGGATCCACGGCCGCCGCCACCGCGCGGAAGAACTCCTCGACGCGGTCGGGCTGGCGGGCACCGCCCGCGCGTACCCGCACCAGCTCTCCGGCGGGCAACGGCAGCGGGTGGTGCTGGCGATGGCGCTGGCCAACGAGCCGTCGCTGCTGATCTGCGACGAGCCGACGACCGCGCTCGACGTCACCGTGCAGTCCCAGATCCTCGCTCTGATCAAAGCCGCACTTTCACGTGAAAGTGCGCTCCTCTTCATCAGCCACGACCTCGCGGTGGTGGCGTCGGTGTGCGAGCGCGTGCTCGTGATGCTCGACGGCGAGATCGTCGAAGCGGGTTCGACGCGCGAAGTCCTGACATCGCCGAAGCACGAGTACACGCGCAAGCTCCTGGCCGCGTCGGACCTGGAGGCCCGCCGATGAGCATCGTCGAAGTCCGCGACCTCGAACGCCGCTACGCCCGCCGGGACGTGCACGCCCTGCGCGGCGTCAGCTTCGACGTCGAGGCCGGGCAGCGGTTCGGCATCGTCGGCGAGTCCGGTTCCGGCAAGTCGACGCTGGTCCGGCTGCTGGCCGCGCTCGACAAGCCGACCGCCGGCACGGTGACGTTCCAAGGTCGCCGCGTCGACAACCTGCCCGAACGCAAGCTCGGCTTCCTGCGGTCGGACCTGCAGATCGTCTTCCAGGACCCGATGGGTTCGCTCGACCCGCGCATGCGCGTGCTGGACATCGTTTCCGAGCCGCTCGGCCGCCGCGAACCCGATCGCGTCGCCGAGCTGCTCGCCGCCGTCGGCCTGCCCGTCGACGCCGCGCAGCGCTTCCCGCACCAGTTCTCCGGCGGTCAGCGGCAGCGCATCTCCATCGCCCGCGCGCTGGCGCCGAACCCGAGCGTGCTGATCGCCGACGAGCCGGTCAGCGCGCTCGACGTCTCCGTGCGCGGCCAGATCCTCGACCTCCTCGCGTCGCTGGCCGGGCAGTTCGCGCTGACGCTGATCTTCGTGTCCCACGACCTCGGCGTGGTCCGGCACGTCTGCGACCGCGTCGCCGTGATGCGCCGCGGCGAGATCGTCGAACTCGGCGACGTCGACCAGGTCTACGAAGCGCCGCAGCACGAGTACACGCGGGAGTTGCTGGCCGCCGCGCCGAACCTGCGCGCCGAGCTGGCCCGGCTGAGCGGAGGCGACGATGGCTGAGTACCCCGGCGGCCTGCCGGTCGGAGCGGGCTGGGTGTCCACTGTGGACGCCGAAGAAATCGTTTTCCCCTATGACGGGAGCGTCATCGGCACCGCGCCGGTCGGCACTCCCGAGCTGGCTCGGCAGGCGGTCGACGAAGCTGTCGCCGTTGCCCGTGAAGTGGCTTCGCTGCCTTCGCGAGTCCGGCGTTCGCTGCTCAACGACGTCGCTTCGGCGGTGCGGGACCGGCGCGAGGAGTTCGAGAACCTGCTCGTGCTGGAGACCGGCAAGCCGCTGGTCGACTGCCGCGTCGAGGTCGCGCGCACGATCGTCACCTGGGAAGCCGCCGCCGAAGAGGTTTCGCGGCTGCACGGCGAGACCGTGCCGCTGGACCTCCTGCCGTCCGGCGACGGACTGGTCGGGTTCTGGAAGCGCAAGCCGATCGGCGTCGTCGTCGGCATCGCCGGCTTCAACTACCCGCTGCTGCTGGCGTCGCACAAGATCGCCCCCGCGATCGCCGCGGGCTGCCCCGTGATCGTCAAGCCCGCGCCCCAGACGCCGCTGGCCACGCTGTGGCTGGTGCACCTGGTCCGGACGCTCGCGCCGCTGCCCGCGATGGTCCAGCTGGTCACCGGCGACGCGGCCGTCGGCGCCGCGCTGACGACCGACCGCCGGATCGGCGCGGTGTCGTTCACCGGCTCGGCCGCCGTCGGCCACCGCATCGCCCGTGACGCGGCGCCCACGAAGACGTTGCTGGAGCTGGGTTCGAACGCGGCACTGGTCGTCGCCGAGGACGCCGATCTGGACGCCGCGGTGGACGCCGTGCTGCGCGGTGGTTTCTACGCGTCCGGCCAGGCGTGCATTTCGGTGCAGCGCGTACTCGTCGTCGCGTCGGTGGCTCCGGAGTTCACCGAACGGCTGCTGGCGCGCCTCGACGAGGTCGTCGTCGGCGATCCGCGGGACGAGAAGACGCGGGTGTCCGCGCTGATCGACCCCGCCTCGACCGAGCGCGTCGCCGCGTGGATCGAGAAGTCCGGCGCGCGTCAGGCCGGTGGCGGTGTCGACGGAACGGTGCTGCGGCCGACCGTCCTGCTCGACGTCCCGGACGGCGTCGAGGCGTGGGACGAGGAGATCTTCGGCCCGGTCGTCTGCGTGCGCACGGTGTCCGATGTGGACGAAGCGTTCGCCGCGGTCAACGCGTCCCGCTACGGCCTCCACGCCAGCGTCTACAGCAGGTCGCTGAACACGGCGTTCCGCGCGCTGGACGAGCTGGAGGTCGGTGGCGTCGTCGTCAACGAGGTGCCCGGCTTCCGCTCGGACACCATGCCGTACGGCGGGGTGAAGGACTCCGGCATCGGCCGCGAGGGGCCGCGGTTCGCCGTCGAAGAGCTGACCGTGACGAGGATGGCGGTGCTGCGCCCGTGAACTACTCGACGTTGTTCCGCTTGGACGGCCGCCGCGCGCTCGTGCTCGGCGCCGGCGGCATCGGCCGCGAAGCCGCGCGAGCGCTGGCCGCGCACGGTGCCGACGTCGTGTGCGCGGACCGCGACCTCGAAGCCGCGCGCGAGGCAGGCGTCGGCGAGGCGTACGAAATCGACCTGCTCGCCCACGGCGCCGTCGACCAGGCCGCGAGCGACCTCGGCCCGCTCGACGTCGTCGTCCTGACCGCCGCGACGAACGTCCGCAAGCGGCTGCTGGACTACACGCGGGAGGAGTTCGACCGCGTCATCGCGCTGAACCTCGGCGTGACGTTCGAGGTCGTGCGCGTCTTCGGCGCCGACATGGTCGCGCGCGGGCGGGGGAGCATCATCGGCTTCTCCTCGATCCGCGGCACGACCGTCGAGCCCGGCCAGGGCCCGTACGCGGCCACGAAAGCCGGGCTGGTCCAGCTGTTCCGGACCGCGGCGGCGGAGTTCGGCCCGGCCGGCGTCCGGGTCAACGCGATCGCGCCCGGCGTCGTCGAAACGCCGTTGACCGCGCAGATCAAAGCGAACCCCGAGTGGTACGACGCGTACGCGGCGAAGGGCGCGTTGGGGCGCTGGGCGCGTCCGGACGAGCTCGCCGGCGCGGTCGTCTACCTCGCTTCGGACGCTTCGTCGTTCGTCACCGGCTCCGTGCTCGCGGTGGACGGCGGCTGGACCGCCGTCGACGGCCGCTTCGAACCGCCTGCCTCGTAAGGAGCGCGCATGACCGAGCTGCCCGATCTGACCGCCGTCGAACTCGTCGCGCACTACCGCGCGAAGACGCTCTCGCCGGTCGAGGTCACCGAAGCGGTTCTCGCGCGCATAGAGACGCGAGAGCCGGAGCTGCACGCGTTGTACGCGTACGACCCTTCAGGCGCTCTCGACGACGCGAAGGCGTCCGAAGCGCGTTGGGCGGCCGACGAACCGCTCGGCCCGATCGACGGCGTCCCGCTGACGCTCAAGGAGAACATCGCGACCCGCGGCACCCCGGTCCCGCTGGGCACGGCGGCCACCGCGCTGACCCCGGCCGCGGCGGACGCCCCGGCGGCGGCGCGCGTGCGCGAGTCGGGCGGCG
>NZ_JAAGNB010001434.1:0-10879 GCF_010550475.1 Amycolatopsis sp. SID8362 | reverse complement strand
TCACCCGGCTCGGCCGGGCGGTCGCCGCCGCGGGGCGGCTCCGGCGGCAATCCTGGTCGCCAGTCGCCGGGCTCGGCCGAACGCTCACCACCGCGAGGCGCCTCCGACGCCAGACCTGACCGCCGGTCCCCCGGCTCCGCCGGACGATCACCACCGCGGTTCTCCCGCAGCTCGATGCGCTGGTCCCAGGGCTGCTGGGGCTCTTCCGGCCGCTGCTCTTCACGGCGCTGGGCGTCAGCGCGCTTCAGCTGCTCTTCGCGGCGCTGCTGTTCCTCCCGCCACAACTGCAGTTCCTCACGCCACTGCTGTTGCGGCTCCTCACGGCGTTCCTGCTGTTCAGCGGGCCAGACGTCGCGCTCGACCGGCACGACGGGCGCCTGCTCGGGCTGCTTGACCTCGATGAACTGCGTGCTCTCCGCGACCGGCGGCGTGGCCCGGATGTACTCGGTGCCCGCGTCGGCCGGCCGTTTCGGCTCCCGGCTGCCGAGCCGGTCGGCGAGGTCCTGCTTGGCGGGCGGTGGCGGGGGCGGCGGCTCCTCGGCCGGCACGTTGAGCCCGGGGACCGGCTCGGGCGCGACGTTCGGCGCGAACCACGACCCCTTCGGGGCGTCGCTGCCTGTGACCTTCGGCACGCCGGACCCCTCCGGGGGCTTCGCCGGCGGGTCGGGCAGGGACATCGGGGTGGTCTTCCGCGCGCCCGACGACGAGCGGTCTTCGTCCGACGAAGGCCACATCGGCTGGTCGTTTTCCGGCACCCACCACTCCTTCTCACCTGCCCCGGAAGGGGCCAAGGTCACATGCCGCGTGGCCGACATCCGTGCGGACCCGCGGCAGGGCGTAGTCCACACTAGGAGACGTCAAGACAGTCATGAAGGTTGCCGCCCGCGACGGGCGGGCACGCCCGGATCTATAAAGAAGCAGCGAGGACGCCGTGGAGTTCGACGTCACGATCGAAATCCCCAAAGGGGAGCGCAACAAGTACGAGGTCGACCACAAGACCGGCCGCATCAAGCTGGACCGGACCCTGTTCACGGCCACGCAGTACCCGGCCGACTACGGCTTCATCGACGACACCCTCGGCCAGGACGGCGACCCGCTCGACGTGCTCGTCCTCGTCCAGGAGCCGACGTTCCCGGGCTGCCTGATCCGCTGCCGCGCGATCGGCATGTTCCGGATGACCGACGAGAAGGGCCCGGACGACAAGGTCCTCGCGGTCCCGACGAACGACCCGCGCCTGGAGCACCTGCGCGACATCCACCACCTGAACGAGTTCCACAAGCTGGAGATCCAGCACTTCTTCGAGGTCTACAAGGACCTCGAGCCCGGCAAGAGCGTCGAAGGCTCGTCCTGGGTCGGCCGCACCGAGGCCGAGAGCGAGATCGCCCGCTCGTACGAGCGCGAGACCGACCGCCTGGCCAAGGAAGAGGCCAACGGCGGCCACTGAGCCCGTGAAAAGGCCCCCTCGGGAGATCCCGAGGGGGCCTTTTCACGCGGTCAGTGCGCCAGGGCGAGGGCGGGAGCGTCCGCTTCGGCCTCCGCGCGCTGCTCCATCGCGGACTTGTCCGAGAGCGGCTTCTCCTTGAGGAACCACACCAGCGCGAACCCGACGGTCAGCACGATCCCGCCGACCAGGAACACCGTGCTCATCGACTCGGCGAAGCCCTGCAGGATCGGCCGGGCCAGCGTCGGGTCGAGCGTGGACAGGAACGACGTGTCGTTGACGTCCAGGGCGCCGCTCTTCATCTGCTGCGCGAACGCGGGGTTCTGGGCCAGCGCCGACACGTAGGCCGGGCTGGTCAGCGCCGAGCGGATGGCGTTCGCGATCCGGTCGCCGACCGTGCCGAACAGGATCGACAGGAACACCGCGGTGCCCGCCGTGCCGCCGATCTGCCGGAAGAACGTCGCCGCCGAGGTGGCGACGCCGATGTCCTGCGGGCGGACGTCGTTGGTCGCGGCCAGCACCAGCGTCTGCATCGAGGCGCCGAGGCCGAGGCCGATCACGAAGGCGATCACCATGACCAGCGCCAGCGAGCTGTCGACGGTGATGGTCGAGAGCGCGAACAGCGCCGCGGCCATCAGGCCGATCCCGGCCACCGCGAACATCTTGTAGCGCCCGGTCTTCGAGATGATCCGGCCGCTGGTCATGCTCGCGGACATGATGCCCAGCGTCAGCGGCAGCATCTGCAGGCCGGCCTGGGTCGGCGTCGCGCCCTTGACGATCTGCAGGTACAGCGGCAGCGACATCATCGCGCCGAACATCCCGGCGCCCTGCACGACGGTGACCAGCGTCGACATCCGGAACACCGGCCGGTTGAACAGCCGCAGCGGCAGCAGCGCGGCGTCGCCCATCCGGCGTTCGATCCAGACGAACGCGGTCACGCCCAGCGCGCCGACGACGTACAGCGCGATCGACGCGGCGGAACCCCAGCCCCACTCGCGGCCCTGCTCGGCGACGATCAGCAGCGGCACCAGGCCGGTGGCCAGCGCGACGGCACCCCAGTAGTCGACCTTCTGGTCCACGCGGGTGTGCGGGAGGTTCAGCACCTTGGTGACGACGACCAGCGCGGCCAGCGCGATCGGGACGTTGACCAGGAAGACCCAGCGCCAGCCGGTGATGCCGGCGAAGGTGTCGATGCCGGCGAAGAACCCGCCGACGACCGGCCCGGCGACGCTCGAGATGCCGAACACCGCCATGAAGTACCCCTGGTACTTGCTGCGCTCGCGCGGCGCGGTGATGTCGGTGATGATCGCCAGCGCCAGCGACATCAGGCCACCGGCACCGAGGCCCTGGAACGCGCGGAACGCGGCGAGCTCGTACATCGACGTGGCCATGCCGCTGGCCAGCGAGCCGACCAGGAACAGCGAGATCGCCGTCAGGTACATGGGCTTGCGGCCGTAGAGGTCGGACAGCTTGCCGTACAGCGGCGTCGAGAGCGTCGCGGTGATCAGGTACGCCGTGGTGGCCCAGGCCTGCAGGGACAGGCCGTGCAGCTCGTCGGCGATGGTGCGCATCGAGGACGAAACGATCGTCTGGTCGAGTGCGGCGAGGAACATGCCGAGCATCAGCCCGGACAGGACGGTCAGGATCTGGCGGTGGGTCAGTTTGCCGTTCGTAGCGGCTGCTCCTTCCGCCGTGGTGGTGTCGCTCATGGTGGTCTCCCTCGGGAAGTCTCCGCGTAGTTGCTTGTACCCCTCAACTACTTGCCTCGACCAAGTATTCCCCAGAAGCTTGTATGGTGCAATCAACTTTCCGGTGACCCCGGACACGCCGAAGGGCGGCACTTTCCCTACGAAAGTGCCGCCCTTCGGTGGAGCGTCAGGCGGAGTAGCCCGGGATGGGGAACGGCGTCAGGAACTCGCGGATCTCCGCGGCGATCGTGTCGAGCGAGGAGTCGTCGTCGGCCGCGGCCGCCGTCACCGTGCGGTCGATCCAGTCGGCCACCTGGGGCTGGTGCTCCGGCTTGAGGCCGCGGGTGGTGATCGCGGACGTGCCGAGCCGGATGCCGGACGGGTCGAACGGCTTGCGCGGGTCGAACGGGACCGTGTTGTAGTTCAGCTCGATGCCCGCGCGGTCGAGGGCCTTCGCCGCCGGCTTGCCCGCGACCGCCTTGTTCGTCAGGTCGATCAGCAGCAGGTGGTTGTCCGTGCCGCCGGAGACCAGGTCGTAGCCCTTCGCCAGCAAGGCGTCCGCGAGCGCGCGGGCGTTGGCGACGATCGTGTGCGCGTACTCGCTGAACGACGGCTGCTGCGCCTCGCCGAGCGCGACCGCGATGGCCGCCGTCGTGTGGTCGTGCGGGCCGCCCTGCAGGCCGGGGAACACCGCTTTGTCGACGGCTTTGGCGTGCTCGGCGTCGGACAGGATCATCGCGCCGCGCGGGCCGCGCAGGGTCTTGTGCGTGGTCGTCGTGATGACCTGCGCGTGCCCGACCGGCGACGGGTGCGCGCCACCCGCGACGAGCCCGGCGATGTGCGCGATGTCGGCGACGAGCACCGCGCCGACCTCCGCGGCGATCTCGGCGAACGCCGGGAAGTCGATCGTGCGCGGGATCGCCGTGCCACCGCAGAAGATCAGCTTCGGCCGGTGCTCGCGGGCGAGGTCGCGGACCTGGTCGAGGTCGACGCGGCCGGTTTCCTTCGCGACGCCGTAGCGCACCGGCGTGAACCACTTGCCGGTGGCGGACACGCCCCAGCCGTGGGTGAGGTGGCCGCCGTCGGGCAGGCCCATGCCGAGCACGGTGTCGCCGGGCTCGGCGAACGCGAGGTAGACCGCGAGGTTCGCCGGGGAGCCGGAATACGGCTGGACGTTCGCGTGGTCCGCGCCGAACACCGCCTTCGCCCGGTCGATCGCGAGCTGCTCGACCTGGTCGATGAACTGCTGGCCCTCGTAGTACCGCTTGCCCGCGTAGCCCTCGGAGTACTTGTTGGTGAGCACGCTGCCGGTCGCTTCGAGGACGGCCTGCGAGACGTAGTTCTCCGACGCGATCAGGCGGATCTTGTCGTGCTGGCGCTTCGCTTCGTCCTCGACCAGCCCGGCGATCTGCGGGTCGGCGGCGGTCAGCGCGTTCAGTGCTGGCTGGTGTGTCATGGCGTACTCCGGCTCTGGAGTGGCCTTCACCCAGGCGCGCGGTGCCGGCCTCGTCGTCGCTTCCCGGTGGTGCTCCACCTCGATGGCGCCAGTCGCTGCTGCGCGTAAGAGCCTAGTCCGTGCCCACCCACCTCAGTCCACTACCGCGACCCCCATGGACCGGGCGGTGCCCGCGATCGTGCGCATCGCTGCTTCGACGTCGGACGTGTTCAGGTCCGGCAGCTTGCGCTCGGCGATCTCGCGAAGCTGCTGCGTCGTGAGCTTACCGGCGACCTCGTGGCCCGGCCGCGCGGAACCCTTGTCCCCCAACGCCTTCTTGATGAGGAACGACGTCGGCGGCGTCTTGAGCCGCAGCGCGAACGAGCGGTCCTCGAACACCGAGACGACGACCGGCACGATGTCGCCTCGCTGCGCTGCCGTCGAGGCGTCGTAGGCCTTCTTGACCTCGACGAGGTTGACCCCGGTCTGCCCCAGCATCTTGCCGAGGTCGACGACCGGGGCGTTGCCCGCGGTGAGTTCCAGGGTGACCTGGTGGGTGAGTTTCTTCTTCGGAGCCATGCCCCGAAGCTAGAGTCTCCAGTTACTGGAGGGTCAAACCGGTTTTGTGCCCGCGCGGTGCCGGCGGGCCAGCTCCTGGTAGATCGCCGCGTTGTGCTCGACCCACATCCGCGCCGAGTCGGTCAGCGGGACGAACTTCTTCGCCGGGCTGCCCATCGCGATGACCTCGTCGGGCACCTCCGTCGCCGGCGTGACGGTGGCCCCGGCCGCGACCAGCGCCCGCGCGCCGATCTTGGCCTTGTCGAGCACCGTCGAGCCGTTGCCGATCAGCGCCTGCTCCCCGATCGTGCAGTCGTGCACCAGGCACTGGTGGCCCACGGTGACGTTCTTGCCGACCTCGCAGACGCCGTCGTTGACGTGGATCACCGAGTTGTCCTGGATGTTGGCGCCCTCGCGGATGACGATCCGGCCGAAGTCGGCCCGGATCACCGCGCCGAACCAGATCGAGGCGTCCTTTTCGACGACGACGTCGCCGATGAGGGTGGCGGTGGGGGCGATCCAGGCGTCCGGGTGGACCTGCGGGCTGAGCCCTTCGAACGAGAACAGAGGCATGCCCAGACCCTAAACCGCCCCGCGCGCCTCAGCCGGTGATCGCCGCGTTGATGATGATGTCGACAGCCTGGTCGTTGCGGGTCGTCTGCGGCCCGATCTGGGTGTCGCGCGGGTAGAAGCCCGGGCTGCTGCCCTTCGGGTACATCTCGAAGGTGAAGCTCCAGATCTTGTGCGTCGCCCACATCCAGTCGTTGACGCTGCCGTCGGTGATGTAGAGGTCGCTGGACTGCTGCGGCGTGTAGCCGTTGGTCGCGGCCATCTGCCTGCCGAGCGACTGGAACTTCTGCGCCTCGGCCGCGGTCAGGCCAGGCGCGGTGTCGGCGTAGGTGTAGCCGAAGGGCCAGAGCACCAGCTCGGAGTAGGTGTGGAAGTCGATGTGCGTCTTGATCTGCTGGACGCCGCCGACCACGCGGGAGTTCACCCAGTTCGAGACGGCACGGGTCTCGGGCGCGGAGAACGCCGCCGTGCCGCGGTAGGTCTCGCTGGACGTCGAGCCCGACGAGCCGCCGCAGCAGCCCCACTTGTAGCCCCAGTTGCGGTTGGTGTCGGTGCCGGGGCCCTGGCGGTTCTTGCGCCAGCTGTGGAACGTGCCGCCGGAGATGTCGTACTCGGAGCCGTCCGGGTTGACGCTCGGGACCACCCAGATCTCGGCGCTGTCGACGAGCCGCTTGATCGCGGGATCGGTGGCGTACCCGCTGGTCAGCCGCTGCACGATGCGGAGGCACATCTCGGTGGTGAGGTGCTCGCGCGCGTGCTGGTTGCAGGTGAAGAGGACCTCGGGCTCGTTCTCGTCGGTCCCGGCGTTGTCGCTGATCTTGAGCACCGACAGCGCGCGGCCCTCGTAGGAGGTGCCGACGCTGCCGAGCTTCGCCAGCGTCGGGTAGTTCGCGACGGCCTTCTGCAGCTCCGTCTGCGTCTCGGCGTACGTGTGGTAGCCGGTGTAGCCGGCCGGGAAGTCTTCGACGGTCTCGGTGCCCTGCGGCCGGTTCACCTTCCCGAGCGCCTTGACGCCGAAGCCGAGCGCGCGCAGCTGGGCCACCTCGCCGGGGTTGGCGATGATCGTCGTCGTCGCGCCTTCGACGTCGAGGATGTCCGCGCCGGTCCGCGCGACCTCGGTGCGCTGCTGGGCGGTGCCGGTGCCGGTCACCTCGTAGATCTGCGGTCCGGCGGGCTGGGCACCGGCTACGCCGCCGGTGGTGGTGAGCATCAAGAGGGCGGCCGCGGCCGCCGCCAGGCACGTTCGTGGGCGCATAGCGTCTCCTGCTCTCGGGGGTCTCTCGACCCTGGCCGGAGCCGGACGTAGTGCGCAATCCGTACGTCTACGGATCTATTGGGCGTTACTGGCCGTAGTTCGCGAAGCAGAGCGCCTCGATGTCGGCACGCAGCGTGGCGAACGGCCGAGGGCGCACCCGCTGCTGGACGACCGTGCCCAGCAGGTACGACAGCAGCGCCCGGGCGCGCGCCCGGGGGTCGTCGACGTCGAGCGGGGCGAGGAGCTCGGCGAGCAGTTCCGCGAGCGAGGTGAGCATGACGTCGATGGCCTGCGGGTGCTGCGCCCGGCCGGCGGCGATCCAGTACTCGAACCAGAGGAACGCCGCGTTCGGGTTGGCGGCGAAGACGCGCAGGTACTCCTCGAGCACGGCGAAGAGCCGTTGACGCGGTTCGTCGTGCTTCGCGGCCACTTCGCGCAGCCCCGCCGCGAAGGCGGTGATGTGCGCGGCCATCGCGCGGTCGATGAGGACGTCGATGTCGGCGAAGTAGTAGTGGATCGCGCTCTTGGTGAGCGGTCCGGCGTCCGCGATCGCCCGGACGGTGCACCCGGCGAGGCCGTCGCGGGCGAGCACCACGCGCGCGGCTTCGACGATCTGTTCCTGCTTGGCCAGCTGGTTGGGAGAGAGCCGGTCGCTGCGACCGGGGACTGCGCTCACGGTGATTCTCGTTACCTTCTTTCCGGACGACAGGCCCGAATCCTAGGGCAGACGTCCCGCGGGTGACCTTCGGGTGAAAAACCGGATTGGCCACCCCGGTCCGCGCGGCGGACAATGCGCGGCATGGTGATCTCAGGGGACAAGGGGCTCAGCCCGGCTGCGCGCAGCCAGCTGGAGAAGGAAATCGCGAACTTGCGCGCACAGCGGGAGGCCCTCGCGCCGCAACCCGGCGAGCAGGAGCGCACCGGCGACGCGGCGGACCAGGCGGACGTGATCGACCGTGCCGAAGCGGCCGCCCGGCTCGACCGCCAGATCGCCGACCTGGCCGCGAAGATGGAACACGGCGGCTACGGCAACGCCCAGCTCCCGGACGGCACCACGGTGACCCTCCGCTTCTCGGACGGCGACGAAGAGACCTTCCAGGTCGTCACGGTCCCCGGCGAGGACGCCGACGCGATCACCTCAGACAGCCCCCTCGGCCTGGCCCTGGTAGGCGCCAAATCCGGCGACGAGATCACCTACCGAACCCCCCGCGGCGACGCCAAGGCAACGGTCGTGAAACTGACCCCGCCGAAGTAAAGCCCCTCGCTCTTCCGAAGGCCCCCAGCCACAAGCCGGGGGCCTTCGCCATCTCCAACTTGACCCGACCGGGTGGTATCGCCAAACAATTTCGCAAGGTTCACGCCGAACGCAACCACGACGGGGGGCCGGGGGCGGAGCCCGCCGGACGGGGTGCGGGGCGGAGCCCCGCAAGACACGCGAGACAAGAAAACGGCCCCTGCCCTCGAGGGGCAGGGGCCATCAACCTTGTCGAGCCGCCTGGGGGAATCGAACCCCCGACCTATTCATTACGAGTGAATCGCTCTGGCCGACTGAGCTAAGGCGGCATGTCTCCGGCTCGCGCTGGCGACGGGAGCAAGTGTAGCGGAAGCTCGTGCCGTCACTTTCCGGGGGGACCGTCGTTAGGGCCCTATGACGCCGGTCTCACTCACCGGTCGACCTATCTGGAGGCTCTGGCACATGCGGCGAAGACTGCCCCGTTCGGTGGCCCTGCCGGCGGCCGCGGCGTTGTTGCTGTTCAGCGCGGCGCCGGCGAATGCCGATCCCACCTATCCGACGACGCCGATTCCGCAGCCGGCGAGTTCCGGGCAGGCGCCGATCTCGGCGCCGATCGGGCCGCAGCCGCTGGGGCAGGCCGTCGGGGATGCCGGGACCGCGCTCGGGATCGTCCGGTTGCTGCCCAATGCCGTGCCGACGAAGACGATCCTGCCCGGGTTCGGTGACACCTTGCCGAAGCAGTCGGCGCTCGAGGCGGGCATGGGCCTGTCGAGCGCGTCGGCGAACTCGGATGCCTACCTGAGCTACGAGAAGTCGATCGCGCAGGCGTCGCCGTTCGGGTTGTCGGTGGGCGGGAACGCGCCGCAGACGCCGGGCAGTGTCGTGCAGACCGCGTTGCCGGACAACCCGCAGCCGATCAGCGGTGGGCTGAACGGGCCGTCGAACCCGCTGCTCAACGTCGGGGTGCTGAACGGGAGCGCGCACGCGCGGTGGAGCCAGACGCTCGGTCCGTGCGTCGACACCATCGCCGACGCGAGCACGTCGGTGGCGAGCCTGTCGCTGCTGAATGTCATCCCGTCGATGCCGAACCTGGGGCTGGACGCGCTGAAGCCGAAGCTCGACCCGGGTTCGCTGGCGAGCGGGTTCGATCTGACCAAGGGCCTGCAGAGCCTCGGTGGCCTGCTGCAGGGCGGCGGGCAGACCGCGGCGAACGGCACCGGCTCGCTGCTGAGCCTGCCGAACACGCTGTCGTCGCGCTCGCAGGTCAAGCTGGTCGACATCCCGGGGTCGAAGAACAAGGCCGTGCAGTCGACGTCGACGCTGCAGGGCGCGGACATCGAGATCCTCAAGGGCACGCCGCTGGCGCTGAGCATCAAGGTGGCCAGCCAGCCGACGCTCAAGGTGACCTCGACCGGCGACGCCAAGACGTCCAAAGTGGACTACACCGCGCCGGTGCTGACCATCGCGGCGGGCGGCAAGACGCTGTACACGCTGGACGCCGCGCACCCGACCAAGGACATCCCGATCGGGCTGCCGCTGAAGGGACTGAGCGACCAGTTCGGGCAGGTCGACGACATCCCGGTGGTCGGCGGGCTGGTCTCCACGCTCACCAAGGGTCTCCAGCAGGTCGGCAACACCACGGGCACCGTGCTCGACCTCGGCGTGCTGCGGCTGAGCATCGCCGGGCTGGACCAGAAGTCCGCGAACATGACCACGCCGTTCAAGGGCTACCAGCTGGGCGCGTCGGCGCGGATGTTCGACCTGCAGCTGCTGCCGACGACCAAGCTCAAGAGCCTGCTGCCGGACGACCAGGCCAAGAACCTGCCGTCCTCGCTGGCCCAGCTGTCGCTCGGGGAGCAGATCGCGCGGGCGTACGCGCCGACCGGCGGTGTCGTCTGCGGGTCGACGTCGACGCCGCCCGCGGGTGGCCAGGCGCCGAAGGGGCCGGTGAAGAACCTCGCCTACACCGGGGGCGCGTACGACACCGTGCCGCTGTTCTGGTGGGGCACCGCGATGCTGCTGCTGGGCGTCGTGATGGTGGCCGCGATGCCGGGGACGCGCCGTCGCCCGCTGGCCGTCGCCGTCGAGGAGAAGCCGTTCAAGCCGTCGCCGCGGCCGCGCGAGTGACGCGAAGGCAGTGAAGGAACCCCGCCGGGAGCTTTCCCGGCGGGGTTCTTCGCGTTTCAGCCCTGGCGCAGCGTCGTGACCATCGCCTCGACGGCGATGCGCGGCTTGACGTTCAGGTCGATCGCCTCGCGGCACTCCAGCACCGCTTCGAGGCGGCGGAGCGTCGATTCCGGCGTCCACGCCGAAGCCGCTTCGCGGATCTGGTCCGCGTGGTCCGGGTGGTTGAGCGTCGCGCCGGAGCGGGTGGCCGTCACCAGGACGTCGCGGTAGAACCCGGCGAGGTCGACCAGCGCCAGGTCGAGCGTGTCGCGCTGGGTCCGGGTGGCGCGGGACTTCTGCTTCTTCTCGAGCTGCTTGACCGCGGCTTCGGCGGCCCGCTTGGCGCCGGCGACGCCCTTGCCGACGCCGTCGCCGCCCATCGCCGTCCGCAGCTCGTTGCGTTCGTCCTCGTCGCGGCCCTTGCTCGCCTCGCCCGCGTCTGCCTCGGCCGCGCTGATCAGCTGGTCGGCGCAGGTGAAGACGTCGCCGGGGCGGCGCAGGCCCAGCGGGATCCGCAGCACGGTGGCCCGGC
>NZ_JAAGNB010001382.1:0-5078 GCF_010550475.1 Amycolatopsis sp. SID8362 | reverse complement strand
GCCGGAGGTCGCGGCGGCGGTCCGGCGGGTGCCGGGCGTGGCCGTGGCGACGCCGGTGGTCCGGACCTCCGTGCTGACCGCGTCCACGGTGGGCGACAGCGTCGAGGTCCAGCGGACACCGGCGCAGGGACTGGCGGCCGACCAGGCCGGGGGAGCGGTGGAACTCGGCGTCGACGCCGGGCGGCTCACCGACCTGACCGGCGACGCGGTGGCGCTGAGCCGCCCGGAAGCGGACTGGCTGGACAAGAAGATCGGCGACGAGGTCGAGTTCTACTTCGGCGACGGCGTCCCGGCGAAACTGCGGCTGGTGGCCACCTACACCCGCGACCTGGCGTTCGGCGACTTCGTGCTGCCGGTCGAGCTGGCCCGGCAGCACATCGGCGGCCGCCTCGACGATTCGGTGCTGGTCCGGCGGCAGCCGGGGGCGGACGCGGACGCCGTCGCCGCGGCGTTGCGCGCGCTGCCGTACCCGGGCGTGGTCGTGGCACCGGCGTCGACGGCGTCCGCGCCCCAGGGCGGCGACCGGCAGGCGCAGTTCTACCTGAACCTCGTCGCGGTCGGCGTCATCGTGGGGTACCTGGCGATTTCGGTGGCCAACACCCTGGTGCTGACGACGGCGCAACGCAGCCGCGAATTCGCGCTGCTGCGACTGGTCGGCACGACCCGCCGCCAGGTGACCCGCATGATGCGGCTGGAGGCGCTGGCCACGGTCGGGATCGCGGTGGTGCTCGGGACGCTGGTCGCCTTGGTACCGCTGGCTTTCCTCAACTTCGGGCTGCGCGGAACGCCGGTGCCGGCCGGCCCGCTGTCCGTCTACTTCGGAATCACCGGCGGCGCGGTGCTGCTGGGGATGGTGGCGATCGGCGTCGCGACGCGGGTCGCGTTGCGCGCCAAGCCGATCGACGCGATCGGGCTGCGGGAGTAGCGGGGTGCGGGGTGGGCCGGTGGTCCACCCGCACCGGTTTCAGCGGCGCCCACGCTAGCGCTTTCCGCGGCGGCGAAACATTCCGAAAGTTATTGCCCCACCATCGGCGCGGCTCGCATGCTTTTGCCATCCAGCCCTCGACGAGGAGGAAGCATGCTCACCAAGAAACGTGGTCGTTTCCGGGTTTTCGTCACCGGGGCCGCCGTGGCGCTGGCCGCCACGCTCGTGCCCGGCGTCGCCCACGCCGACACCGTCATCACCACCAGCCAGACCGGGAACAACGGCGGGTACTACTACTCGTTCTGGACCGACGGCGGCGGCTCGGTCAGCATGACGCTCGCTTCCGGTGGCAGTTACCGGATGAACTGGAGCAACGTCGGGAACTTCGTCGGCGGAAAGGGCTGGAGCAACGGCGGCCGGCGGACGGTGAACTATTCCGGCAGCTTCTACCCCTCCGGCAACGGCTACCTGGCGCTCTACGGCTGGACGTCCAACCCGCTGGTGGAGTACTACATCGTCGACAACTGGGGCACCTACCGGCCCACCGGGACGTACAAGGGCACGGTCACCAGCGACGGCGGCACCTACGACATCTACCAGACGACCCGCTACAACGCGCCGTCGGTCGAGGGGACCAAGACGTTCAACCAGTACTGGAGCGTCCGGCAGCAGAAGAGGACCGGCGGCACCATCACCACCGGCAACCACTTCGACGCGTGGGCCCGCTACGGCATGCGGCTGGGCAGCTTCAACTACTACATGATCCTCGCGACCGAGGGCTACCAGAGCAGCGGCAGCTCGAACCTGACGGTGGGCTGAGCATGCGGGCCACGAGGATGGTGCTGACAGCCGCGTTGCTGGCCGCGGCGGGTGCTTTCGCGGTCACCCCGGCCCACGCGGCGGCGTGCGGCGGGTACGTCGGCCTGACGTTCGACGACGGGCCGTCGTCCGGCAACACCCCGGCGCTGCTGAGCGCGTTGCGGCAGAACGGGTTGCGCGCCACGATGTTCAACGAGGGCCAGTACGCGGCCGCGTACCCGGCCCAGGTCGGCGCGCAGGTCAGCGCGGGCATGTGGGTGGGCAACCACAGCTACACCCACCCGCACCTGACCCAGCTGGGCCAGGCACAGGTCGACTCGGAGATTTCCCGCACGCAGCAGGCGATCGCGGCCGGGGGCGGCGGCACGCCCCGGCTGTTCCGCCCGCCGTACGGGGAAACGAACGCGACGGTCCAGGCGGTGGCGTCGAAGTACGGCCTGCGCCAGATCATCTGGGACGTCGATTCCCAGGACTGGAACGGCGCGAGCGTCGACGCGATCGTCGCGGCCAACGCCCGGCTGCAGAACGGCCAGATCATCCTGATGCACGAATGGCCTGCCAACACCCGGGCGGCCATCCCGCGCATCGCGCAGACCCTGGCGAGCCGGGGCCTGTGCGCGGGGATGATCTCGCCCTCGACCGGCCGGGCGGTGGCTCCGGGCTGACACCTGCCGCGGCTGGGTCGTGAGTGTTCGGTCGGGTTAGAACCCGACCGAACACTCACGACCTGTAGCGTGCCTGGTCGTGGGGACGATGGGCGAGCCGCGGCCGATCCGGGTGATCGTGGCCGACGACCAGCAGGCCGTGCGCGAAGGCCTGGCCGCGCTGCTGGACCTGCTCGACGGCGTCGAAGTGACCGGGACCGCGGCGGACGGCGCGAGCGCGCTCGAGCTGGTCGCGAGCCTGGCGCCCGACGTCGTGCTGATGGACCTGAACATGCCGGTGCTGAGCGGAGCCGACGCGACCCGGCGGATCACCCGCGAGCACCCGGACGTCGCTGTCGTGGTGCTGACGACGTACGCCGACGACGCGTCGATCACCGGCGCGCTGGCCGCCGGGGCGCGCGGGTACCTGACGAAGGACGCGGGCCGCGCGGAGATCGGGGCCGCCTTGCGGGCCGTGGCTTCGGGGCAGCTGACGTTCGGGGCCGAGGTCTCCCGGCGGGTGGCCGGCGCGCTGGTCGAGCCGGGCGCGCGGAAAGCCGTCCCGCGCGGGGAAAGCCTGCCGGACGGGCTCACCGCGCGGGAGGCCGAAGTGCTCGGCCTGATCACCGCTGGGCTGAGCAACGGCGAGATCGCGGCCGAGCTGTTCGTCGCCGAGACGACGGTGAAGACGCACATCAACAACGCGTTCGCCAAGATCGGCGCCCGCAACCGGATCGAAGCCATGCGCTACGCCGTGCGGCACGGCCTCGACCACGATTGATCTTCACGATTTGCCGCGCTCGTTCAGGTAATCGAGCGCTTTTCCGCCGACTTCTTTAGCTCGATCGTACCGGCCCGCTTTCTTGAGCGCGTACACGACCACGCCGAGCAGCAGGATCAGCAACAGGATCCCGCCGCCGATGATGGCGAAACGGAGCAGCAAGAAACCGAGTACTTCACCCATGGCGGATTTCCCTCCGTACCGCGGTGCCGGTGCACCGACCGGGAGGAAACTAGCGCCGGACCGGGGTGGAGGAGGACCTCCGCGGGGTGGAGATCGAGGTGGAGACCGCCCAGGTCACTCGGCGACTCTGGTGCGCCCGCACCAGGCGAACACCGGGACCTGGTCACCCTCGGCGCCGGTCGTGAACTCCCCTTCGTGGGAGAAGTGCTCGTACCCGGCGCCGAAGCTGACCTTCGCGACTTCGCCGATGCTGCCGACCGTCCATTCGCGGTGCCGTTCGATCAGCTCGGCCGGACCACCGGAAAGCGTCACCTTGATATGCGTCATGATTCATTCTCCGTCGGTTCGCCTGCGCGGAGGAAAAGCAGGAAATGTGGCCTACGTCTCTCGACGATGCCTGACGGCCGATCGCCGTGTCAAGATGTCCGGCTCCTATTGGGGAATTCCCCAGAACAGGGGTTGACCCCGCATTTGTAAGGGTTTTCCGGAGCGTGGGATAGGGGTTGCCGCCCCGGCGGCCGTCCGCTCGCGGGCAAGCGGACGGTTAACTCGGACATTTCACCACCTCGGCGTGCGCCGGTCGGCTCGCGTTCCCCCGGCGTTCACCCCACGCGGGTGCCGCCGTCATTTGCGGTGCCTAAGTTTCTGGCGCAGCCGCGAAGGGAAGGGACCCATGGACGCACCCTGGGCAGTGAAAGCGCGTGGGATCACCAAGTGCTTCGGTGACGTCGTCGCGCTCGACGGCATCGACTTCGACGTGGCGCCGGGGGAGATCCACGGGCTGGTCGGCCCGAACGGCGCGGGCAAGACGACGCTGCTCGGCCTGCTGCTGAGCCTCGCGGTCGCCGACGAAGGCAGCTTGGAGATCCTCGGCACGCCGGTCGGCCGGGCGCTGGCCGCGCCCGCGGGGGTCGCGGGGTTCGTCGACGGCCCGGGCCTCTACCCGGCGCTGACCGCGCGGCAGAACCTGGCGGCGCTGGCCGCTCTCCGGGATGCGACCGCTGACATCGATGACACGCTCGGCCGCGTCGGGCTCGCGGACGTCGCCGACGACCGCGTCCGGGGTTTCTCGCTGGGCATGCGCCAGCGGCTCGGCCTGGCCGCGGCGCTGCTCACCGAGCCGCGCCTGCTGGTCCTCGACGAGCCGGCCAACGGCCTCGACCCCGCCGGCAAGAACCACGTCCACGGCGTCCTCGAGCAGCTCGCGGCCGGCGGCACGACGGTGGTGCTGTCCAGCCACCGCATGGACGACCTCGAGGCACTGTGCTCGGAGGTGACGATCCTCGCCACCGGCCGCGTCGCGTTCACCGGCCCGCCGGCCAAGCTCGCCGCGGAGAACCGCGAGCTGGCCTACCGCCTGCGCACCTCCGACCCGGCGGCCGCCCGGCGGGTGATCGCCTCGACCCCGGGGGTCGCTGCGGACGCCGGGCCGCGGCGGGACGAGGAGGTCTTGGTGGTCCGGGCGCTGGTGCCGGTGCTGGACGAGCTGGTCCGCCGGCTGGTGACCGAGGGGGTGGCGGTCCGCGAGCTGGCGCCGGTGGTTTCGCCGCTGGAGGCCGCGTTCCTGGCGCTGACGGAGCAGGAGACCGCCCGATGACGGCGCCGGTCGGCGGTCTTGCCGCGCTGGCGGACCCGCGCCCGATCGCCGCGGCGGGCGGCGGCTTCGCCGCGCTGGCGGAACTGCGCGTGATGTCTGCGGCGGTTGGCGGTCTTGCCGTGGCGGAGC
>NZ_JAAGNB010001336.1:0-1533 GCF_010550475.1 Amycolatopsis sp. SID8362 | reverse complement strand
CGGCGCACGAGCTTCGCCCCGTGCGCGGCGGCCACCGCGGCGATGGCGGCGGGGTCTTGGGAGCCGTCGTCGACGACGAGGACGGGGTAGCGGTCGCCGAGCCCGGCGAGGCAGCGGGCCAGCGGTGCCGGACGGTCGAGCACCGGGACGACGACGGTGAGGTCGGCGGGGTGGTCCGGTTCGGGCGGGAGCGGGTGGGCGAGCCCGGCGTCGGTGAGGTGCCGGGCGAGGGCGCCGGTGGCGGCGTCGGTGACCGGGCTGTCGGCGAGGTTCCGCAGAGCGGTTTGCCCGGCGGCGGACAGGCGGAGGACGCGGGCCGGGGAGCCGCCGAAGAGGAGGTCGGCGGTGAGTTGCTTGGTGTCGCGGTCGAGTTCGACCCGGAACCCGGGTGGCAAGGGGGTCACAGGGCCAGCCCTCCGTCCACGGGCACAACGGCGCCTGTCATGGCCCCGCTGTCTGGCCCGGCGAGGAACGCCAGCACGGCGGCGACCTCATCGGGGTCGAGCAACCGGTGGACCGGCTGCTGCGCCGCGAAGGCGGCCGCGTCGGGCAGCGCGTAGAGGCGGGCGCTTTCGGCGAGGATGGGGGTGTCGGTCGAGCCCGGGCTGACGGCATTGGCGGTCACCCCGGTCTCCCCCAGCTCGGCCCCGAGCGCCCTGACGAGCCCCGCGACCCCGGCTTTCGCGGCGCAGTAGGCGGCGAGCATGGGCAACCCCCGCGTGGCGGCGGCCGAAGCGACGGCGAGGAACCGTCCCGACCGGGGCCGCGGCCGCCGCAGCAGCGCGGGCACGGCGGCGCGGGCGAGGTGGACGACGCCGTGGAGGTCGACCTCCAGCACCGCCCGTTCCTGCGCTTCCGGTACCTCCCACAGTGGCACGCCCCCGGCGACGACCCCGGCCGCGGCGATGGCGACGTCGAGGCCGCCCCAGCGCCGTTCGGCTTCCGCGACGGCGGCTTTCATGGCCGCGGGATCCCGTACGTCGGCGACGAAAGCGGCGGCGGTCCCACCCGCCTTTTCGACGACGGCGGCGAGTTCGGCCTCGGTGCCCATGGGGTAGGGCAGGGCGGGATCATCGGCGGCCAGGTCGACGGCGAGGACGGCGTAGCCCTGCTGCGCCAGGCGAAGGACGGTGGCGGCCCCGATCCCCCGCGCGGCACCGGTGACGAGCGCGACCCGGGCGGTCATCGCGGCCTCCGCAGCCTGGCTCGTCATCCCCGCCTCCATCCGTCCACATGCGACACCAGCGCCGCCGTCAGCTCGCTCAGCAACTCCGTCCCCTCCGCAACCGTCGCCGGCCTCGGGTCGCCGAGGACCCCGGTCGCCGTCACCGCGCGCACCCCGCCCTCCCGCAACAGCGGCAGCAGTTCCCCGATCGGCCGCCGGTCCCCCGCCACCGCCCGGTCCATCCGCACACAACCCGGCCGCAGCGCCAGCTGCAGCGCCGTCTCCGCCCGGCCCGCGTGCGGTTCCCCCGCCCAGCTCGGCGAGAACACCGAAACGTCCCGCGACTCCGCCCGCAGCCGGGCCGCCGC
>NZ_JAAGNB010001283.1:0-3475 GCF_010550475.1 Amycolatopsis sp. SID8362 | reverse complement strand
TTCGGCGCGCCTCCCCCGGACGGCCCGGCCGACGCGTGGATCGGCCTGGCCCCGATGGCGAACGTCCCCGGCGAGGACTGGGCGTCGTGGTACGCCGCGCACCGGGTGCTGCCCTACGTCCGGCTGGCGGTCGACGCGGGGACGTTCGACGCGACCGAGGCGGCGGTGTTCGAGCGCGCCTGCGCCCGGCTCCCGCCGTCGGCCGAGCCGCCGTCCCGGCTGCACGGCGACCTGTGGAACGGCAACGTCCTGTGGGACGGCGAGCGGGCGTGGCTGATCGACCCGGCCGCGCACGGCGGGCACCGCGAGACGGACCTGGCGATGCTGCACCTGTTCGGCTGCCCGCACCTCGACCGCGTCCTCGCCGCGTACCAGGAGATCGCGCCACTGGCCGACGGGTGGGCCGACCGGATCCCGTTGCACCAGCTGTTCCCGCTGCTGGTGCACACCGTCCTGTTCGGACGGTCCTACGCCGGGCAGGCGCTGGAGGCGGCTCGCTCGTTGCGTTAGCAGTGCCGCGGCAACGCGCGCCGGGCGCGACCGCTGATGCCCCCAATGGGATTTTGTCAGTGGCCGCGCTGGTTGCCGCGTTGAGGTTCGGTCAGCAGCGCGGATTGCCTCGTGATCGGTCACCCACATGGGCGGCGTGGTGGCGGGCTGCGATGTAGTGAATGACTCATTCATGTCGTCCGACGACATGAATGAGTCATTCACTACACCTCGGGTCAGGGTTGCGGCACAAGTCGCCGGGGCCGACCGCCCTCGGTCTGAACCGCCGCCGATGTCGGTGACCGGTCGCGAGGCAAGCGGCGCGGGACCGGCGAACGTTCCCCGCTCCGGACTAGCAGTGCTGCAGCATCGACTCCAGCGCCGTCTTCTCCGGGACCGTGATCGTCAGGCCGTAGTTGCGCTTCACGACGATCCAGTCGGTGGCGTAGGTGCACCAATACCCGACGAGCGGTGGCTTCCACTGGTCCGGCGCCTTGTCGCTCTTCTGCTCGTTGAGGTTGTCGGTGACCGCGTGCAGCTGCGGGCGGACGAGGTCGTTCGCGAACTGCTCGCGGCGTTCCTGGGGCCACGACTTGGCACCGCTGATCCACGCCTGCCCGAGCGGCACCATGTGGTCGATGTCCACATCGGACGCTTTGTGCCACGTTTCCCCGTCGTACGGGCTCACCCAGGTGCCGGACTTGGCGGCGCAGTCCGCGTTCGTGGTGACGTCCTTGCCGTCGCGCTTGAGCACCTCCTCGCGGGTGTCGCAGGCGCCGTCGACCTTGTCCCAGTGCGGGAACTTCTCGCGGCTGTAGCCGTCCATGGTGCCGCGCACGGCGACCTTGAGCTGTCCCAGCTGGGCCCGCGCCTCGGCGGGCGCGACCGGCGGAGCGGGCGCCGTTCCGCCGGGCTGGGTGCCGGACGCCAGTTCGCCGGGCACCTTGCACCCGGAGAGGGCGAGGACGGACAGCAGGACGAGCGCTCGCGTGCGCGGCATCGTGAACCCCTTTCACGTCTACCGGGAAGTGCCCAGCGGACGCGGCGGGGAAACGGTGCAACCGGCCTAGTTGGCGCGATCTTTACGAGCCGTGGAAGACCTGTGCCACGAACACCGCGGCGATCACCCCAGCCGTGACGAGCAGCGCCAGCACGGTCAGGAGGCCCCAGGGAACCTGCCGGATCGGCCGCGGCCGCGGGAAGACCACCGAACCCGGCCGCCGGGGCAGCGGAACAGCCGGCTCGGCGAGTTCCTCGGCGGCGGGCGGGGGTTCGGCGGGGACCGGCACGACGGCGGGCAGCTCCGGCAGCCGGGTGCGAGCCGGCAGGCGGGCCGGGAACCCGTCCGCGACCAGCGCGGACCGCGGCGGGGCCAGGTGGGCGAGGGAAAGCGCGTAGCAGGCGTCGAGGACGTCGTCGGCCGACCAGACGGTCCGCCAGCGGTTGTGCTGGACGATGATCCGGCGCAGGCTCCGCGGGTCGGCCAGCACGACGGCGACCCCGGGGACGGTGGCGGGTTCGGTCCAGTCCGGCGCCCCCGGCACAACCGCGACCAGGCCCGTCACGTACCGGCCGCCTTCGTGCCCGGAAAGCGCGCCTTTCGCCGCCGCCACGGCCGCGCCCGCCCGCTCGCCCGATCCCGGGTCCGGGCCGGGCTCGTGCGCCGCGATCACCACCACCCCGGTGCGCGTGAACACCAGGGCGTCCACGAACCGCGGGCCCGGCAACGCGATGCCCGCCAGTGCCAAGCCCGTCAGGTGGTCCGGTCCCCGTCCCCAGGACCGCAGCAGCTCCACGACGTGCTCCGCCGCGGGCGGCAGGGCGCGGTCGGCACCGGTGTGCTGGAGGGCCACGAGCAACGCCGGTCACTCCTCCCACGAAATAGGGCACTACGACGGTAAAAGCCCGGCCGCCGCAGCCCCAGCAGCCGAACGAGTGGTCGAACACCACCGTGCGTGATCGCGAGCATGCTGGACGCACCCGAGGAAAGGAGCACACCCATGGGGTCACCCCCACCCGCTTACCAAGGCGCCGCGCTCGAAGTCGACCGGTCGTTCTACCGGCGGCTCGCCGCCGCCCCCTGCCGGACGCGGGTCGGCGCCTTCGAGGTCCCGATCCGCTCCGGCCGCGCGTGGCGGGTCCCGAAGGGCCACCTGTGCCGCCTCGAAACCGTCGAGGGCCCGCAGGTCGGCGACCTCAACCTGTGGCACGCCGACGACCCGCGCGAGCGCTTCTGGGCCGCGCGCACCCGCCAGCTCCAGCGCGCGCACGTCAGCACCTTCGACCGGCTGTGGTCGACGCTGCCGTTCCTGCGCCCGTTGGCCACGATCACTGCGGACACCCTCGAGCACTACGGCGAAGACGGCGACGGCGACGGCGGCCGCGTCCACGACCTCCTGGGCACCCGCTGCGACCCGTACGTCAACCGGCTGCTCACCGGCGAGGACTTCGACTTCCACTGCCACTCGAACCTGGTCCGCGCCGTCGCGCCGTTCGGGCTCACCGAGTTCGACGTCCACGACGTGCTGAACGTCTTCCAGTGCACCGGGCTCACCGGCGACGACCGGTACTTCATGAAGGCGTGCCCGGCCCGCCCGGGCGACTTCTTCGAGTTCTTCGCCGAGGTCGACCTGCTGTGCGCGCTGTCGACGTGCCCGGGCGGCGACCTGTCCGTCCCGCTGTGGGGCCCGGGCGCGCGCGACCCGATCGACGTCTGCCACCCGATCGGCGTCGAGGTGTTCGCACCCCGCCCCGGCCTGCTCGAACGGTGGTCCCCACCGGCGCGCGCGGCCTACCGCGGGCTGCACGGCGTCCGGCTGCCGGAGTGGGCCGACCTACCCGATCGGACGGGTCGGAGCGGCGAAGCGCCGGGGTAGCCTGGCCGGAAGTCAACGCCGACATCGGGAGTGCCCGTGGTCCTCACCCGCCGGCCCGCCCGGGTGGCCGACGACGGCGGCGCCTGGCCCGCCACCGGGCTCACCCAGCC
>NZ_JAAGNB010001230.1:0-3570 GCF_010550475.1 Amycolatopsis sp. SID8362 | reverse complement strand
TCCGGCGACGCGGCCACCGGCGCTCGGCCGCCGGACCCGCCGCCGGCCGAGACCAGTACCCCGGCCGTCAGCGCGGCGGCCGTGAGCCCCGCACCCGCGAGCGTCCAGCGGATCCGTGTTCCCATGCCCGTCCAACGGGCCCCGGCGCCGGATCGACCTGTCCGTTCGCTGTGTCTTGCTGTGGGAATACTGTGCCCGCCGCCCGGCGTACGTCATGGGGTGAGCGACTTGCGGATTCTGGTGGTGGGTGCCGGCGCGACCGGCGGGTACTTCGGCGGGCGCGTGCAGCAGGCCGGCCGGGACGTCACGTTCCTCGTCCGGCCCGGCCGGGCGAAGGTGCTGAGGGACAGCGGCCTGCGGATCGTCGGGCTCGGCGAGGAGACGGCGCTGACGCCGTCGCTCGCCGAGACCGGGACGCTCGACCGGGCCTACGACCTCGTGTTGCTGGCCGTCAAGGCCGCCGGCCTCGCGGCGGCCATCGACGATTTCGCCCCCGCGGTCGGGCCGGAAACGCTGATCCTGCCGTTCCTCAACGGACTCGCCCACCTCGACGCCCTCGACGCGCGGTTCGGCGAAGGCGCCGTGCTCGGCGGTGTCGCGAAGGTGATGACCACCATCGACGACGACGGCGCGATCCGGCGGCTCGGGCCCTTGCAGCACCTGGCCTACGGCGCCCGCACCGAGCCCGCCCCGGCGCGGCTGGCCGACGTCGGCGCGGCACTGGAAGGCGCCGGGTTCCCCGCCGTCCGAAGTGACCGGATCACCGAGGCGATGTGGGCGAAATGGGTGTTCATCGCCGCGATCGGCGGGATCAACAGCCTGCTGCGCGGCACGATCGGCGACGTCGTCGCGGTGCCCGGCGGCGCGGAGTTCGCCGAAGCCGTCGTGGCCGAAGCGGCCGCCGTCGCCGAAGCGGCCGGGTTCCCGGTGCCCGCGGCGGACCTCGAAGCCACGCGCAGGACCGTGACGGACCCCGCGATGGGGGGATCTTCGCTCTACCGGGACCTGCTCGGCGGTCACCCGGTCGAGGGCGAGCAGATCTTCGGCGATCTCACCGCGCGTGCCCGTGCGCTCGGCGTCGCCACGCCCCTGCTGGACCTCGTCAGCCTGCAGCTTCGCGTCCACCAGCACCGCATCGGGTGAACCGGTCACGGACGGCGCTTTGCCCGGGCAGTCCAGGGGATCGTGGTCTTTCGGGCACCCGCGTGGCGGTGCCGTCCGGGCCCCGTACCGCACTGCTACTCTTCGTAAGGAGAGTTGCTTGAAGGTTTGACGACGAAGAATCGGCGAGGGGAAATGGCGGAGCGGTTCGAGTTCGTCCTCGAGGTCGTCGAAGCCCTCATAGTCGGCCGGGCCACCGGCGGTGACGTCCGGCGGTACCCGCTGCGCGCGGGCAACCTGCCGACGGACCCGGTGCGGTTCGTGCGGGTCGCGCGTCAGGTCTACGACGCGCTCGAGGAGCGGCGGCTTTCGGTTTCCGGTGAGCTGCACCCCGGCGTGCGCACGGCGTTCGAGCTGCTCGCCGAGCCCCGGGTTTCGGTTGCGGTGAGCGGGATCGACGGCCTCGGCGCCGACGTCGCGGTTCTCGTGGTCACCGACGGCGCGCAGGCACTCGGCGTCACCCAGAACCCGGACACCGACGAACTGCTGTTCTCGCTGTTCGCCGACGAGGAGCTCGTCGAGGTCGTCACGGGTGTGCTGCCGCCCGCCCCGGCCGCGACCACCGGCAAGCACGTCGTGCACCGCGCCGCCGGGCGCGAAGTCTCGGCCATGACGGCGAAGCGCATCGCCGACGCCGAGTTCGAGGAAGAGGAAACCGACGCCTTCGGCATGATCGAGGTCAAGGCCGTGGTCCGGCCGGGCCGCCGCCCGCCGGCGCGGAAGCCCTCGGACGTCGCCGTGCTGGAGCGGGTGCTCGCCGAACCGCGGCTGGGCGGCGGCCACATCGCCGTCACCGCGCAGGGCCGCCGCGGCGAGCGCGTGGCCGGCGAACCGCTGAGCTGGCTGGACACCGCCGACGGCCGCTACCTCGTGCACACGACTACCGGCGAGGCAGGCGAGCTGACGGCGGAATACGTGCCGGCCGGCCGGGCCGACCTCGCCCGCGCGATCCGCGACGCCATCGCCGCGGTGTACTGACCGGAAAGGGAACAGTCCTGATGACGGAAGAGACCCAGGCGGTAGCCCAGGCTCTCCAGGCGACGACGCAGCTGCAGACCGCGACCGAACCCGCGCAGAAGGCCATGGCCGTGGCCCGCGTGGGGCTCGCCGGCGCCCAGCTGAAGCGGCTCGCGCAGAGCGGCGGCTTCGCGATCGACGACACCACGGGCAACCAGCTGATCGAGGCACTCGAAGGCGTGCTCGAGTCGCTCGAGCAGCGCTGGGCGAACCTGCAGCGGCTGCACGACGCGCCGGCCATGAGCCGCACCGCGACCGGCCAGTGGGTCTCCGCGCACATGGTCAACACCGCCGCGGACGACCACGGGCTGGTCACGCAGCTGCAGGCCGCGCGGCAGGAGTTCCCGACCTACATCGAAGCCATCAGGCTGGCCAAGAAGAACTACAAGTCCCGGGAAGAGAACACGCGCGCGACGCTGACCTCCCTCCCGACCGCCGACCAGAGCTGAGGGAGACCGTGGCACCCACCGCCGAGTCCGTCTCGGACCCGTCGTCCCCGGACTACAACCCGCGCAGCCCGCTCTACGACGTGACGGCCGATTCGTCGTCGAAGTACTACGTCGGGCCGCTGACCACGGACAAGTCGCCGTCCGGCGACGAAATCCGCGAAATGGCCACCCGCCAGGTCGACGACGAGATCCGGCGCGGCTGGCTCGGCCCGGTCGTCGACCCGGTGCTGCGCGACAAGAAGATCCAGGAGCTGTACCAGCAGCACCTCGACGACGCCAAGCACGGCCTCGACGAGGGCCTCACCATGCGCGAGAACGGCGGCGCCCCGAAGACGCTCTGGGCCAACGCCACCCACGAGCAGATGAACGAGGCCATCACGCAGGACGCCAACCCGGCGACCGTCGCGGAGACCTCGGAGGAGTGGGTGCGGGTCGGCAACGACCTGGGCACGCACCAGAAGACCCTCGCCGACGCCATCAACGCGAGCACCAGCAACTGGCAGGGCGACGCCGGTGACGCCGTCCGCGAGCACCTCGCCGGGGTCGGCAAGTGGCTGGGCGCGACCGCGCAGGGCGCGACGCTCGCCGGCCGTCAGCAGGAGATCCACTCCCAGGCGCTCAACGAAACCCAGCGCCAGATGGTCGCGAACCCGCCGGTCCAGTTCGACCTGCAGAGCACCAACCAGCGCCTGATGTCGATGACCGACCCGGTGCAGTACGCCGCGGCGGCCGGCGAGGCGATCCAGACCTACCGGGCCCAGACGGCCGCGCGGGACCACGCCGCGCAGATCATGACCCAGTACGACGAGACCATCGGCGCGGCGGTCGCCACACCGAGGTTCCCCGCCCCGCCGAAGCTGCCGACGGCGACCGCGACGCGGCAGCTGACCGGCACCCGGGCGGACGGCGGTGCCGCGGCGAGCGCCGAGCAGCCGCTGCTGGC
>NZ_JAAGNB010001175.1:0-2996 GCF_010550475.1 Amycolatopsis sp. SID8362 | reverse complement strand
CCCGAGCGCGTGCTCGGCCACCGCGGCGGCCTCGGTCATCCCATCCGCTTCGGCGAGCGCGGCTTCGGCGAGCGCCCGCGCCTTGGCCGGCGCGGTGAAGGCGAGGTCCGCGGCGGCGACGGCCTTGGCGAGCGCGTCGCTCATCGCGGCTTGTGCCGGCCCCGGCCGGTGTGTATCAGATGGAGGGGCCCGCGGATCGAGTTGCCGACCCGTTCACCCGTGATCGAGGGGGACACATGACGCGATACCGCCATCGAGCAGGCGAGCTGCTGGTCCATGCGGACGATTGTGCCGCGCTCCGGCCCGCACTGGCAGGGTTCGGTTATCACCCGGCCGGGGTGTCCGGTTCGGTGCACCGGTTCACCGGGACGCGGCCGGTGCCGGAAGTGCTGGCCGCGCTGGGAAGCCGCGGCGCGAGCCCGAACCACCTGTTCGGCCCGGACCGGATCATCTGGGGCGACCCGGGCATGCGGCCGAAGCCGACCCACGGCGAACTGACCCCGCTGTCCCGGTCCGACGAGGACCCCACAGTCGGCGTGATCGACACCGGCATCCTGCTGGACCGGGGCTGCCCGCACCCGTACCTCGCCAACCGGGTGGTGTTCGACCAGGAGGACGTCGTCCGCTTGGAACGCGGCGAGGACGGAAACCCGGTCGGCTCGGCCGCGCACGGGACGTTCGTCGCCGGGGTGCTGCTGAAGCAGGTGCCGGCCGAGGTTGGGGTCCGTGTCCGGATGAAGGGCGTGCTCGACAGGGCGGACGGCGCCGCCGAAGACCTGGCGGTCGCCACCGCCATCGACGAACTGCGCGAGGAAGGCATCACGCTGATCAACCTGTCCTTCTCCGGCGCGACGTGGGAGGACGAGCCGCCGAAGGCCATCGAGGCGGCCCTGCGTCGGCTGCCCCCGGAAACGGTCGTGGTCGCCTCCGCCGGGAACCGGTCCAGCCGGCGCCGGGTCTACCCCGCCGCCATCAAGTTCGAAGCGGCCAGGCCCCGCGAAGTCGATCAGAACCACGCCTGGGTGATCGCGGTCGGCGCGGCCGACTCGACGCAGGACTCGGCCACACCGCGAGTGGCGGACTTCAGCAACTACGGTCCCTGGGTCTCGGCCTACGCCGAGGGCGTCGACGTGCTCGGTCCGTACTTCCGGCTCGGCTACCCGACGGAGCCCGCCGGGTTCAACGGGTACGCGGTCTGGAGCGGGACCTCCTTCTCCGCCGCGATCGTCACCGGGAAGATCGCGGCGGGGCTGGCCAAGGCCGGCTCGGCGCGGGCCGCGGCCGAGGCGGTGCTGCGGCCGTTGGGCGTCGCAAAGCCGCCCACAGTCTGCGTGCAGGACGTGAACGGCCCGGACCACGTGTCGTATGTGGCCGGAGTGCGGGAGCCGGGCGTCTAGAGACTGGCCCAGCCGGTGGTGACCGTCGTGCCGTCCGCGGCGGTCACCTGCACGCGGGTCGCTCCGCGCGGGAGTCCCGCCGCCGTGAACCAGCCCTCCGCGCCGATCGGGCGGACGTGCCGCTCGCCGGCGACCTCGATCACCGCGTCGCCCGTCGCGCCGGTGATCAGGCCGCGCAGGGAGACGCGGCCGTCCGCGTACTCCACCTGCAGCTCCACCGAGACCCGCGCCGACTCGAACGACAGCAGCCGGACGTCCTCGCCGTCCGCGCGCACGGCGCCGGCTTCCGCGAGGTCCGAATCGAAGGCCAGCTCCGCCAGTTCGGCGTCGAGGTCGTGGGTGGACAGGGCCGCCTTGGCCTGGCTCAGCACCAGCTCCGGCACCGGGTCGGCCTCGGCCGCCGCCGCGCGCAGGACGTCCATGAGCTCGTCGTCGGTCATGCCCGGTCCTCCGTTCCCAGCCCCGCCAGGCCCGCTCGCTCGCGCAGGCGGCCCAGGCAGCGCTGCCGCGTCGGGCCGATGCTGCCGATGGGCATGTCGAGGGCGGCCGACACCGCCGCGTACGACGGCGGAGGCGTGGCCATCAGCGCGCGCAGCAGCCGGCGGCAATGTTCCGGCAGCGCGGACAGCGCGCGCCAGAGCGTGGCGTCGCGTTCGTTCAGCAGCAGGGCCGCGTCGACCGCCTCGCCCGGCGCCGGTTCGTTCTGCCAGACGTGGTCGTCGGCCGGGCGTTCCCGTTCGCCGCGGCGGAGCTGGCGCAGACACTCGTGCCGGGTGGTCGTGCCGAGCCAGCCGGGCAGCCGCTCGGGATCCTTGATCCGGCCGAGGTTCTCGACCAGCTTCAGCCACACCGTCTGGACGACGTCGGCCGCGTCGGCTTCGGAAAGCCGGTGGGCGCGCGCGATCGACCAGAGCAGGCTCGCGTACCGCTCGACGAGCGCGTCCCAGGCCGCCTGGTCGCCTCGCGCGGCCGCTGAGAGCAGGGTCGTGGTGTCCACTTCGCCTCCCCTTGACCCGTTGAGCCTAGCCAAGAGCGGCCCTTCGGAGCGGTACGCCATCGGGGGACTCCTTCGCGTCTTCCCCCCGTTCCTCCGATCCGGTGGGAGCGCGGGAAATACCTGAACCCGGGCGGGACGGGCGCCGTGTGCGCGGTGGGAGCGGTGGAGACGGATCGGGGTGAGCCGATCGTGCGGGTGGTGGTGTTCGTGGTGCTCGTGTGGGGAACGGTGGCGTGCGGGCAGCCGGTGACCGGCCGGGCGGGGTTCAGACCTTCTCGGACACCCGCTGGGTGGCCGGCGACGGCTGAGCCCGGCGCTGCGCGGCCACGACCGCCGCGAGCACGACCGCCGCGCCCAGCAGCTGCCACGGGGTCAGGCGCTGGCCGAGGACGAGCCAGCCGAGCAGGGTCGCGACGACCGGGCTCAGCAGGCCGAGGAACGTCACGTGCGTGGCCGGCATCGCGCGGATCCCGCGGAACCACAGGGCGTACGCGAACGCGGCGCCGATCAGCGACAGGTAGGCGTAGCCCGCGATGTTCGCGCCGGACAGCGACGACGGCGGCGCGCCTTCGACGGCCAGCGCGACCGGCACGAGCACCAGC
>NZ_JAAGNB010001126.1:0-1955 GCF_010550475.1 Amycolatopsis sp. SID8362 | reverse complement strand
GCGTCGCGGCCGGCGCGATCGTGCTCGGGCTGCTGCGGACCACCGGCCTCACCGGCCACGCGGCCGAGAGCACCCGGCCGTGGCTGTCGCAGGTCGCGGATTTCGCCCACCTCGCGGGCGCTTCCGCGTGGATCGGCGGCCTGGCCGTGCTGCTGTTCGGCGTCCTCGCCCGCCGCAACCCCGACGAGCTCGCCGCGGTGATCCCCCGCTATTCGAAACTGGCGATGATCTCCGTCACCGTCGTGGTCGCCGCGGGGGTGGCGCTCGCGTGGCAGACCGTCGGCAGCTTCGCCCGGGTGTTCGGCACCGCCTACGGCCAGACCCTGCTGATCAAGCTCGGCGTGCTCGCGGTCGTGCTCCTCGCGGCGCAGGCCAGCCGCAGCTGGGTCGGCCGCCGCCTCGACTTCGCCGTCGTCCTGCGCGGGGACGCGGCCACCGTCCGTCCGTTCGTCCACTCCGTCGCCGCCGAAACCACGCTCGTGGTCGTGGTTCTCCTCGCGGCGAGCTTCCTCGTCACGGCCAGCCCCGGCCGCTGATCGCACACCCCGAAAGGAGTCCTCAATGGACAACCCCCACGTCTCCCCCGGGCAACCGGAGGAGGTGCGGCGCCGACGGCACTGGCCGGTCGCCGTGGCGATCCTCGCACTGGCGACCGCGTTGTTCAGCATCGCCACGCTCCGCGGCGGCAGCAGTGAGCAGGCCGCTCCGGCGCAGGCCACGAACGTCGACCTCGCGGCGCTGGCGAAGCAGAGCCCCCTGGCCGTGCCGCTGTACCAGGGCCTCGCCCAGGAACAGGCCGCGCCGGCCGCCACGGGCTCGGCGAAATCCGTCGAAGCGATGGGGTACAAGTTCTCCCCGGCGAGCCTGACCATCGCCGTCGGCGACACGGTGACGTGGACCAACCACGACACCGCCCCGCACAACATCGTCGTCACCGACGGGCCGGAGAAGTTCACCTCGCCGACCCTGCAGACCGGGCAGACGTTCAGCCACACCTTCACCAAGGCCGGGACCTACTCCTACTACTGCTCGATCCACCCGGACATGAAGGCGACCGTCACCGTGACCGGCTCGGCGCCGACCAGCGCCCCGCCGACCTCGGCCCCGACGTCCGCCCCGACCTCGGCGCCGAGCCACTCGATGCCGATGCCGTCCACCCCGGCCGGCGGCTCCTGCGTGCCGAAGGCGGTCCTGCAGCCGATCCTCGACCACGTCAAGAGCGCGCACCTGGAGACCTCCCCGGGTCAGCAGGTGCAGGACATCCTCAACCTGGACCAGTACATCAAGACGCACACGGTGTGGCTGGAGACCGTGCTCGCGCCGGCGTTCGACGGGTCGGGCGGCCAGGTCCTCACCGACACGCTCGCGCCGATCGTCGCGCACATCAAGAGCGCGCACCTGGAGACGTCGCTGGGCCAGCAGGTGACCGACCTGCTGAACCTCGACCAGTACGTCAAGACGCACACGGTGTGGCTCGAAACCGTGCTCACGCCGCTGCTGAACCAGGCGAGCTGCTGACCGCGGCCGGTGGCCCGGTTCGCGCCGGGCCACCGGCCCCCACCCTTCCCCGGAGGACCTCCCCCCATGTCCGACACCGCCGTCCTGCCCGCCCCGCCCGGGACGGGCTTCACCCTGCGCCGCGACCGGTGCGTCATCGAGATCTCCCCGCGCCCGCCGCTGGTCCGCGGCAGGCTCGTCGCGACCGGCGGGCACTGGACCCCCGGTTCGGCGTTCACGGTCACCTTCGACGCCCGCCCGGTGCGGACCGGGATCCCGTTCCTGGGCCGGGTGTTCCCCGGCGGCGAACTCACCTTCGCCGCCGACGGAGTCGCGGAGGACCCCTTCGTGCTCGAGGGCAGCGTCGCCGGCCGGGACGTCCGCCTGCACGGCGACGTCCGGCACCGCGACGAGCACGGCGTCGTCGTCTGGGCGGCCGGGCACGTGCTCCCGGCCCG
>NZ_JAAGNB010001074.1:0-2604 GCF_010550475.1 Amycolatopsis sp. SID8362 | reverse complement strand
GCCGTCGCGGCCGCCGAGCCGCGCGACGCCGCGGAACGGGCCGCGCAGGCCGTCTTCACCGAGCGCCTGGGCCTGGAGCTGGAGATCCACGAAGCCGGTCTCGACGTGGCGAGCCTGAACACCATCTCCAGCCCCGTCCAGGAGCTGCGGATGGTGTTCGACCTGATGCCGCTGGAGTCGGAGCAGGACTGGTCGGTCGTCGCGGCCCGCATCGGCGAGGTCCCGAAGGCGCTGGCCGGCGTCCGGGGCGGCCTCCTCGCGGGCGCCGACGCGGGCCACGTCGCGGCGCTGCGGCAGGTCTCGAAGGTGGCGGAGCAGTGCGAGACGTGGGCCGGGCTGAAGGACGCGAAGGGCTTCTTCGCCGGGCTCGTCGAAGGCGCGTCTTCGCAGGGTGAAGCGCTCAAGAGCGACCTCGCGCACGGCGCGCGGGCCGCCGACGAGGCGTTCGCCGAGTTCGCCGGCTTCCTGCGCGCGGAGCTGGCGCCGAAGGCCCCGGTCAAGGATGCCGTCGGCGAGGACGCCTACCGCCTGTGGTCGCGGTACTTCGTCGGCGCCGCGCTCGACCTGCGCGAGGCCTACGAGTGGGGCTGGGCCGAGTTTTCCCGCATCGAAGCGGAAATGCGCGCGGTCGCGAACCGCGTCAAGGCCGGCGCGACCCCGAAGGAAGCCGCGGCGATCCTCGACGCCGACCCGCGTTACCGCGTCCAGGGCCGCGCGGAGTTCGAGGCGTGGATGCAGCGCCTGTCCGACGGCGCCCTGGAATCGTTGCGCGGCAAGCACTTCGAGATCTCCGACCGGGTGATGGCCCTGGAGTGCAAGATCGCCCCGCCCGGCGGCGGCGTCGGCGCGTACTACACGGGCCCGAGCGAGGACTTCAGCCGCCCGGGCCGCATGTGGTGGTCCCTGCCGGCCGGCCGCGACGAGTTCAGCACGTGGCGCGAAACGAGCACGGTCTACCACGAGGGCGCCCCGGGCCACCACCTCCAGATCGCGACGGCGGTCGACCAGTCGGCGTCGCTGAACAAGTACCAGCGCCTGATGGCGTTCACGTCGGGCCATGCGGAGGGCTGGGCGCTGTATTCGGAGCGCCTGATGGAGGAACTGGGCTACCTGTCGGACGACGGCGACCTGCTGGGCATGCTCTCGGAACAGCTGTTCCGCGCCGCCCGGGTGATCGTCGACCTCGGCATGCACCTGGAACTGACCATCCCTTCGGGCGCCGGCTTCCACGACGGCGAGCGCTGGACGCCGGAGCTGGGCCTGGAGTTCATGCTGACCCGCACGATCACCGACGAAGCCCACCTCCGCGACGAGATCGACCGCTACCTGGGCTGGCCGGGTCAGGCCCCGGCGTACAAGATCGGCGAGCGCCTGTGGCTGGCGGCCCGCGCGGAGGCGCAGGCTCGAGCGGGGGCGGCGTTCGACATCAAGCGGTTCCACACGGAGGCCCTGAAGCTGGGCGGGATGGGACTGGACACGCTGCGGGAGCAGTTGGCGAAGCTGGACTGAGGTTGTGTGGGGCCTCGCCGGTCCGCCGGCGGGCCCCCGCCCTCCCTGGGGGGCGTCCCACGTCCAGTTTACCGGCCCCGCCCGACAAACCCGCCCGCAAAGCGATTTCGCCGGCCCGCTGTCCACAACCGCGCCACCCTGTGGAAAACCCCTCGCGCCGCCCCGAGCCGCCCGGTTAAGTTCCCCTCGTGCACCGGATCTTCCTCGTCACCCCACCGCCCCGCGCCTGAGCGGGGTGGTTCCCAGCCGCGTGGCCTGAGCGCCCGCGGCTGATCAGTCGTGCACAACCGCCCCGCGTCGTCGATCTCCCTTTTCCTTCGACGCAGGAGCGTTCCTTTGGTGTCTCTGCCCACGCGCGCCCGTTCTTCGGCCGCGCTCGTCCTCGCCGGTGTCCTCTGGGGCACCGGTGGCCTGGCCGGCTCGCTGCTCGGCGAACTCGCCGGCCTCCACCCGCTCGCCGTCGCGGCCTACCGGCTGCTCGTCGGCGGCGGGGTCGCCACCCTGTTCGTCCTCCTGAAGGGCGGCACCGTCCCGCGCACGGCCGAAGCGGCCAAGCGCGTCCTCGTGGTCGGCGGGCTGTTCGCGCTGTTCCAGGCGAGCTACTTCGCCGCCGTCGCGCTCAGCTCCGTCAGCATCGCGACCATGACCACGATCGGCGCCGCGCCCGTCGTGGTCACGCTCGCCGGCACGCGGAAACCCCGCGGCTGGACGCTGGTCTCCGTGGCGGGCACGCTCGCCGGGCTGGTGCTGCTGCGCTGGTCACCGGATGCCGTGGCCACCCTCGGCGGCCTCGGCTTCGCGCTGCTGGCCGCGGCGGGCTTCGCGGCGTTGACGCTGCTCACGGCCAAGCCGGTCGAAGGCCTGGAGCCGTTGCCCACGACGGCGTTCGGCTGCCTGACCGGCGGGCTGCTGCTCACCCCGGTCGCGAGCTGGACCGGCATGGCGCTGCCGCTGCACGCGGACGTCATTCTGGTGGCCTGCTACCTCGGCGCCGTCCCGACCGCGCTCGCGTACGCCGCTTACCTGCGCGGGCTGGCGGATGCGCACCCGGTGCTGGGCGCGCTGTCGGCGGTGCTCGAGCCGCTGACGGCGGCC
>NZ_JAAGNB010001026.1:0-4482 GCF_010550475.1 Amycolatopsis sp. SID8362 | reverse complement strand
GCACCCCGACGCCGGCCGCGACGAGCTCGATCGCGTCCGCCGTCGTCTCCGGGCGCGAAACCGCCGGGCGGCCGGGCCACGACGGCCACTCCAGGGTGTCGTCCAGCGGGTGCAGCACGACCTCGTCCGCCAAGTCCACCGTGGACACTTCGTCCGCCGCCGCGATCAGGTGGTCCTTGGCCACCACGACCACGGTCGTCTCGGTGTAGAGCGGGATCGCGTGCAGGCCGTCGCGGTCGATCGGCGAGCGCAGCAGCGCCGCGTCCGCTTCCCGCGCGCGCAGCAGGCCCGCCGCGTCCGCCGCGGCCACCGGCACCAGGGTCAACGGCACCTCCGGCACCCGCTCGCCCCAGGTCCGCACCCACTTGGCGGGGGTCGCTCCGGGAACGTAGGCGAGGCGGAACGAGGTCACCGGGTCAGGTTACCGGGCACCCCGCTGGCTACCCTGGACGGCATGACGTCGCACAAGACCGCCCAGACCATGAAGCCCGCGACGGCGGCGAAGAAATTGGGCGTGTACCTCGAAGCCACCCCCACGGAGTTCCAGGAGGGTGTCGTCTCCCGCGACGAACTGAACGCGCTGCAGGCCGACCCGCCCGAGTGGCTGCAGGAGCTGCGCCGGAACGGGCCGCACCCGCGGCCGGTCGTCGCGGCGAAGCTGGGCGTCTCCATCGGCGGCCTCACGCGCGGTGGCATCACCGAAGCGCTCACCACCGAGCAGATCGACGCGCTGAAGGCGGAAAGCCCCGACTGGCTGGTGCGCGAGCGCGCCACCCAGGCCGAGGTGCGCAAGGAAACCGTGCGCTTGAAGGAGAAGAACCGCTGACCACGCTGGCGGAGGCCGAGCGCCTCGACGCGGAAGACGAGCTGGCGCCCTTCCGCGAGCGGTTCGTCCCGATCACCGATCCCGGTGTCGTCGCCTACCTCGACGGCAATTCGCTCGGCCGCCCCCTGCGCGCCACGGCGGAACGCCTGCAGCAGCTCGTCGCCGAAGAATGGGGCGGCCGGCTCATCCGGTCGTGGGAAGAACGCTGGCTCGCGCTGCCCGAAGCGATCGGGGACGAGCTGGGCCGCGTCGCGCTCGGCGCCGCGCCGGGCCAGACGATCGTCGCCGACTCGACGTCCGTGTGCCTCTACAAGGTGCTGCGCGCGGCCGTCGCGCTGCGGCCGGGCCGCGACGAGATCGTCACGGACACCGCGAACTTCCCCACCGACCGGTTCCTCGTCGAAAGCGTCGCCGCCGAACTCGGGCTGAAGGTCCGCTGGATCGAGGCCGCCGACGTCCGCCCCGAAGACGTCGCGGCGGTGACCGGGCCGCGCACCGCGGCGGTCGTGCTGTCCCATGTGGACTACCGCTCGGCCGCGATCGCCGACCTGGCCGCCATCACGCGGCTGGTGCGCGAGCGCGGCGGCCTCACCGTCTGGGACCTCTGCCACAGCGTCGGCTCGATCCCGGTCGCGCTCGACGCCGACGGCGCCGACTTCGCCGTCGGCTGCACGTACAAGTTCCTCAACGCCGGCCCCGGCGCGCCCGCGTTCCTCTACGTCAACGCGCGCCACCACGCGGAGTTCGGCCAGCCGATCACCGGCTGGATGGGCGCGGCCGACACGTTCGGCATGGCGGCCGAGTACGTCCCCGCGCCGGGCATCCGCCGGGCGCTGTCCGGCACGCCGCCGGTGCTCGGCATGGTGGGCGTCCAGGAAGGCGTCGCGCTGCTGGCCGAAGCGGGGATCGACCGCGTGCGCGCCAAGGCCGTGGCGCTGGGCCGGTGGGTGCTCGCCCTCGCCGACGAGTGGCTGGCCCCGCTCGGGTTCGAGGTCGCCTCACCGCGCGACGACGACCGCCGCGGCGGCCACGTGACCCTCCGCCACCCCGACGCCGAGCGGCTTTCGCGGGTGCTGATCGACAACGGCGTGCTGATCGACTTCCGCCGTCCGGACGGTATTCGGGTGGGGCTGAGCCCGCTCACCACCAGCTTCACCGAGGTGCGGGCGGCGCTGGCCCGGATCCGGGAGCTGGCCGGATGACGTGAATGACTCATTCATGTCGCCGGATGACATGAATGAGTCATTCACTACGCCCGGATAGTAGCTATGGCTACAGTAGCCATGTACAGTATCCGGCATGAGCACTCCCGGGCACCTGGTCTGGCGCCTCTCCATGAAGTGGCGCGTCGCCGTGGACCGCGCGCTGGCCCCCGCTGGCCTGACCCACGCCCAGTACGTCTTCCTCGCCTCGCTCCTCGACCTCCAGCGCGACCACCCGCCGAGCCAGCGGGAACTCGCCGACCACACCGGCCTCGAGGCCCTCTACGTCTCCAAGCTCGCCCGCGCCCTCGACGCCGACGGCCTGATCGCACGCACCCGCGACCCCGCCGACACCCGGACCATCCGGCTGACCCTCACCGATCGCGGGCGCGAGGTCGTCGAGCCCGCGATCGACACCGTCGGCGCGCTGCTCGACCGGCTGCTCGCGCCGCTGGGCGGCCGTCGCGGTGATCGCACCGCGGCGCTGTCCCGGGAGCTCACCCTGCTGCTCGACACCCCGCTCGAAGGAGCCTGAAATGCCCGTCCTCCACCACGAAGAAACCGGCAGCGGCACCCCGATCGTGTTCCTGCACGGCAACCCCGGCTCGTCGCACGGCTGGCGCCACGTCCTCCCCCACGTCGGCGGCGGGCGGCTGCCCGCGCCCGACCTCATCGGCATGGGCCGCTCGCCCAAGCCCGACATCGGCTACACCTTCGCCGACCACGCCCGCCACCTCGACAGCTGGTTCGACGAACTCGGCCTCGACGACGTCGTGCTCGTCGGGCACGACTGGGGTGGCGCGCTCGCCTTCGACCACGCCGCCCGCCACCCCGGCCGGGTCCGCGGGCTCGCGTTCTTCGAGACCATCGTGAAGCCGATGGCGTGGGACGACCTGTCCCCGCAGGCGGCCGAGCGCTCCCGCAAGATCCGCACGCCCGGCGTCGGCGAAGAAATGGTGCTGACGCGGGACCTGTTCATCCGCCAGGCGTTCACCGGCGGCGTCCGCACGCCGGTGTCCGACGACGACCTGGCCGCCTACCTCGCCCCGTTCCCGACCCCGGAGAGCCGCCGCCCGGTGCTCGCCTGGGCCCGTCAGCTGCCGCTCGGCGGGGAGCCCGCCGAGCTGGTCGAGCGCGTCGAGGCCTACGACCGGTGGCTGGCCGGCAGTACGAGCGTCCCCAAGCTGCTCCTCACCTTCGAAGGCTCCCCCACCCTGCTCATCGGCGAGGAAATGGCGAAGTGGTGCACCGAGAACATCGCCGCGCTGGACGTCGTCGCCTGCGGGGAAGCCGGGCACCACGCCCAGGAGGACCGGCCCAAGGAGATCGCCACCGAACTCTCGGCGTGGCTGGACCGGCACGGGCTCCGCTGACGCGTCAGCTGTGCCGCAGCGGCGGCACGGCCGCCAGGCCGAGGATGCGGGTCGCCACCCACGCCAGCGAATCCGCCGTGCGCGCCGGGGTGTCCGACGGCTGCATGACGTGGCTGAGGACCGCGCGCACCACCAGGTCGATCACGACGTCGACCTGGTCGTCGGCGAGCGGCAGCCGGTAGGGCCGCACGCGCTCGGCGAGCACGACCTTCGCGCGGGCGAGCAGCGCGCCCGCGTCGGTGGTCAGCAGCGGCAGGAGCTCGGGGGCCGCGCCGTGCGACGCCGAGACGATCGCGCGCAGCAGGACGTTGTCCTCGGCGAGTTCGAGCACCGAGCGGACGGCCTCGTAGAACGCCTCGATGAGGTCGTCCGGGTGGTGTTCGAAGGCGGCGTCGACGACCGTGAGGAACCGGTCGAGCTCGTGCGCGACCATCGCCTCGGCCAGCGCGGCCTTGGAGCCGATCTCGTTGTAGACGGTCTGCCTGCTGACGCCGACCAGCTCCGCCAGCCGGGCCATGGTGACCGACGGCCAGCCGGACCGCGCGGTCAGCTCGATCGCCGCGGCGATGATCGGCCGCCGGTGCTGACCACCTTCGGGCGGCGCCGGAGGTGCCCCGCTCATGGCCGTCATCCTAGGCGGTCCCCGCGAAGGCCAGCGCATCCGCCCAGTGCGCCCGGCCGGCGATCCGCCTGCGGTGCTTCATGATCTCGCGCGGGCGGTCGACGGTGAGCGCGCCGACGAGCCGGTCGCCGCGGCGGTAGAGCGTGGTGTCCCCGGCGGTCACGACCTCGTCGGCCTCGGGCGTGCCGACGAACTGGATCCGGTGGCCGTACCAGTCGGACCAGAAGTACGGCACGGCTTCCAGCGGCCGCGCGGACGCCGGGTCGAGCGCGTGGCGAGCGGCGGCCGCACCCTGCTCGGCCGCGTTCGTCCAGTGCTCGAGCCGCAGGAGGCCGCCGAACAGCGGGCTCGCCACGTGCGCGACGTCGCCCGCCGCGTAGACGCCCGGGGCCCCGGCGGACAGGGTCGCGTCGCAGACCACGCCGCGGTCCCGTTCGTGCAGGACCAGCCCGCTGCCTT
>NZ_JAAGNB010000985.1:0-2013 GCF_010550475.1 Amycolatopsis sp. SID8362 | reverse complement strand
GGCCGGGGTCGTCCGAGCCCGCGGCCGGGAACGGCTGCAGCCACGGGATCTCGAACGACGGCGTCAGCGGCGCGGCGGGATCGTCGCTCGGGCGCCCGAGGCCCGACGGCAGCGGCCGCCGCGCCCGGCCTTCCAGCGCGGTCAGGCACGCGTTGGTGGCGATGCGGTAGAGCCAGGTGCGCACCGACGCGCGCGCCGGGTCGTAGCCCGGCCAGGCTTTCCAGGCGCGGACGAAGGTTTCCTGCACCAGGTCCTCCGCCTCGTGCACCGAGCCGAGCATGCGGTAGCAGTGCGCCAGTAGCTCACGGCGGTGCGGCTCGGCGGCCGCGGCGAAGTCCGGCATCGGTGTCCCTCCCGCCGGGAAATCTACCGGCGGGACGGGCGCGAGCGCTCAGAGGTCGTCGAAGTCCTCGGGCCGCAGGCCGTCGAGCTCGGCGCGGAACCGGGCGACCTCGGCCTCGGTGTCGAGCACGTCGGCGGCCGGCCCTTCGGTCTCCTGCTCGACCTCGAGCTGCACGGACGCGACGTCGAGCACCTCTTCGGCGACGCGGATCGGCGCGCCCTGGCGCAGGCCGAGCGCGACCGCGTCGCTGGGCCGGGCCGACACGCGGGTGCCGGAGGCGAGCACGAGGTCGGCGTAGAAGATGCCGTCGCGCACCTCGGTCAGCTCGACCGCGGCGACGCCCTGGCCGAACGCCGCGAGCACGTCACCGAGCAGCTCGATCGTGCCCGGGCGCGGCTGCGCGATCTGCTCCCGCGCCCGCACCAGTGCTTCGGCCTCGCCGTAGCCGATCATGATGGCGAGCCAGCGGCGGGCGCCGTCGGGTTCCCGGAGCAACATCAGGGGCGCCTCCCCCGGCACCGGAACGGCCATCCCCACGACCTCGATCGGGATCACGCTGACCACCGCACCCTCCGTGTCAAGAGTCCTCCGCGCGCCAGGTACCCAGAATGTCCGGACCGCAACCCGGTTTGACGCGGGGGTTTTTCACGGCGGGCTCTCCTGGGCTGCGGACAACGCCGGGATGCCTTGCCCGGGCGCCGGGAGCGCTGTCACCGTCGGGGGGTGGAACCGACGATTTCGCGCAGCGTGACCGTCCCGGTCGGCGCGGGCACGGTGTGGTCCTGGGTCACCGACCTGCCGCGGATGGGCGAGCTGAGCCCGGAGAACGTCGGCGGCCGCTGGCTCGACGGCACCGGCCCGGCACTGGGCGCGCGGTTCCGCGGCCGCAACGAAAACGGCGCCCTGCGGTGGTGGACGCGGGTGCGGGTGGTCGTGTTCGAGCCGGAACGCCGGTTCGCCTTCGACGTCCGCACGCCGTTCGGTTCGCGGGTTTCGCGCTGGGAGTACGTGCTGACGCCGGCGCCGGACGGCTGCGTGGTGACCGAAAACTGGTACCGGATCGGCAGCTGGATCGTGCGGAAGTTCATGGGCCCGCGGGTCACCGGCCGCGCCGACCGGCCCGGGTACAACGCCGAGTCGATCGAGTACACCCTCGCGGCGCTCAAGGCGCGGGCCGAGGCGCAGGCCGCCGCCGCGTGAGCTAGATCGCTCCGAACAGGTCAGTCTCTTGTTGAAACTCGCGTTCTCCGGCTAGGTTGCTTTTTCAGACCTAGGAGGGACATGACCGACACCGCGCCGAAGCCCGGCCTCGTGCTGCTGGTCGTCTCGACGGCGGCGTTCCTCGCCAGCCTCGACACGTTCATCGTCACCATCGCCTTCCCCGGCATCCGGGCCGCATTCCCCGGCGACGACCTGGCGACGCTGTCGTGGGTGCTCAACGGCTACACGGTGCTGTTCGCCGCGTGCCTCGCCCCGGCCGGGCGGCTGGCCGACCGCTACGGCCGCAAGCGGCTGTTCCTCGCCGGGGTCGCGGTGTTCACGCTGGCCTCGGCCGCCTGCGCGGCGGCGCCGTCGATCCCGGTCCTCGTCCTCTTCCGCGCGGTGCAGGCGATCGGCGCGGCGCTCGTCATGCCGACGTCGCTGGCGCTGCTGCTGACGGCGTTCCCGCC
>NZ_JAAGNB010000096.1:0-19157 GCF_010550475.1 Amycolatopsis sp. SID8362 | reverse complement strand
ACCGACGCCCGGGACGCGTTCGTCATCGCCGACGCCGCCCGCTCCCTGCCCCACACCCTGCGACCCGTTGATGTCGGCGACGACGCGTTGGCCGAGTTGGAGGTGCTGGTCGGGTTCGACGACGACCTGGCCGGCGAAGCCACCCGGATCAGCAACCGCATCCGCGGCTTGCTCACCGGCATCCACCCGGCGCTGGAACGGGCCATCGGCCCCAAGATCGCCCACCCGGCGGTGCTGGAGATCCTGTCCCGCTGCGGCGGCCCGGCCGGGATCGCCAAAGCCGGCCGCCGCAAGCTCACGGCGATCGCCAAGGCTCACGCGCCCCGCATCGGCGACAAGCTGGTCGAGGCGATCATGACCGCCCTGGGCGAGCAGACCGTCACCGTCCCGGGCACCGCCGCCGCGGACACGGTCTTGCCGCGGCTGGCCGACAGCCTCAAAACGGTTCTCCAGCAACGGAAGCAAGTTGCTGAGCAGGTCGAGGGGATACTCGATGCGCACCCTCTTGCCGGGGTCCTGACCTCGATGCCCGGCATCGGCGTCAGGACCGCAGCCCGCATCCTCCTCGAAGTCGGCGACGCCTCCAACTTCAAGACCTCCGGGCACCTGGCGGCCTACGCCGGGATCGCCCCCGTGACCCGCAGCTCCGGAACATCGATCAAGGGCGAGCACCCGGCCCGGACCGGCAACCGCCAGCTCAAACGCGCGTTCTTCCTCGCCGCCTTCGCCTCGTTGTCCGACCCGACCAGCCGGACCTACTACGACAGGAAGAGGGCCGAGGGCAAGAAGCACAACGCCGCGCTGATCTGCCTGGCCCGCCGCCGCTGCGACGTCCTCTACGCGATGCTCCGCAACGGCACCCACTACCGACACCCCGAACCCGCCCCCGCCGCGGCTTGACAACCACATAGGGACACCCCCCCGGTGATACCGGACAGGCAGCGACTGGCTCGGGAACGAGCCGAAGCTGCGAGCCGGCGGGCACGACGAAGACTCAGCGCTCGTCGGCGGATTCGCAGAATCGGCCGACGAGCGCCGCGACCTCACCGACCATTTCGCCGGCCGCGCGAAGATCCTCACCCCGCCCGACCCCAGCATCGCCGTCGTTGCCGGCGTCGCGTCGCAGCCGTCGAGAGTGCGCCAACGCCGCGCCCGGCCGCACGATCTCGGCGACATCGCCGCGGGTGAACCGGTAGTATGCCGACCAGACCGTCCCTTTGGGACTCGACGGAGCCCAAAACTCGCGCGTCTCGGCGAGCGGCGTCGCTTACCTGACGGCCGAGACGGTAGCGCGCGGCGGTTCGGTCGAGGTGTTCGCCGGAAGCCGACGCGAAGGTAGGCTCACCCACGGAGTCGAGCACGGTGCGCGGCACCGACTTCGGCGTACCAGCCGACCAGGCCAGGATCGTCGATGCTGCCCGGGTCGGCCACCGAGGCCGGGTCGTCGCCGCGGAGCAGACGTTTGACCGGCACCTCCAGTTTCTTCCCCGTGCGGGTGTGCGGGATACCGGGCGCCGCGATGATCTCGTCGGGCACGTGGCGCGGGGAAGCGCTTCGGCGGATCGCCTCGACGATGCGCTCGCGTAGGACGCCGTCGAGATCGGCTCCGTCCACTGTGGTCACGAACAGCGGCATCCAGTAACTCCCGTCGCTCTGTTCGACGCCGACGACGAGCGCCTCGGCCACCTCGTCCAGTTCCTCGACCGGCCCGTAGATGTCGCTGCTGCCCATGCGCACGCCGTGGCGGTTCAGGGTCGCGTCGGACCTGCCGTGGATGAGCACCGAGCCGTGGTCGGTGATGGTGATCCAGTCGCCGTGGCGCCACACCCCGGGGAAGGTGTCGAAGTAGGCGTCGCGGTAGCGGGTGCCGTCGGGGTCGTCCCAGAACCGCACCGGCATGGACGGCATCGGGCGCCGCACGACCAGTTCGCCGACCGCGTCGCGCACCGGCTGCCCGTCGGGGCCCAGCGATTCGAGGTCCACTCCGAGGCAGGGTGCCGACAGCTCGCCGGCCCACACCGGTGTGGTGGGCGCCGAGCCGGCGAAGGCGGTGGCCACGTCGGTCCCGCCGCTGCTGGACGCCACCTGCACCCGCTGCCCCAGCTCGCCGGCGACCCAGCGGTGCAGGTCGGCCGGAAAGGGCGCCCCGGTGACACCGAGCCGCGCCAGCGCTCCCAGCTCGTGGTCCCGGAGGCGGACACCGGCTTTCCGGCACGAGGCCAGGTACCCGGGGCTGGTTCCCAGCACCGTGACGCGCAGGCGGGCGGCCAGCTGCCACAAGGCGTCCGGGCGGCCGTAAGCCGGGCTGCCGTCGTAACACACGGCCGTCGCCCCGACCAGGAGAGCGCCGACGAGCGAGTTCCACATCATCCAGCTGGGCGTCGTGTACCAGAGGATGCGGTCTCCCGGACGCAGGTCCAGGTGCAGCGCGGACTGCTTCCGCTGCTCGAGAACGACACCGTGGCCGTGCACGATCCCCTTGGGACGCCCCGTGGTTCCCGACGAGAACAACACCCACAGCGGATGCTCGACGGGGACCGGCACGGGTGCCAGTCCGGTGTCCAGGCCGGTGATCGCCGGCCACGGGATCGTGCCGGGCACGGGGTCGCCGACGATGACCGTGGCGGCCAGGGTCGGCAACGCCGCCCGCAAGGCCGCGACGTCGTCGCCGCGATCGATGACCCGGCCGCCGTGCACGGACCGGGTCGCGGCGATCAGCACCGCCGGCTCCAGCTGGGCGAACCGCGCCTGCGCGGCGGAACCCACGTAGTCCATGCCGCACACCGCCCACGTCGCACCGAGACTGGCGGTGGCGAGGAACGCGACCACCGCCTCCACCGAGTTCGGCAGGTAGCCCACGACCCGGTCGCCGGGCCGCACGCCCAGTCCGGTCAGCGCCACCGCGACCGAGGCGACCTGGCGGCGCAGCTCGCCCCAGGAGACCTCGTCCGGAGCGCCGGTTTCGGCCACCGCGATCACCGCGAGGTCGTCGTCGTCGCGGCCGCGGAACACTTCGGCCGCGTAGTTGAGCGTGCTACCCGGGAACCACACGCTGCCCGGCATCGCTTCGGCCGCCAGCGCGGGCGCCGCGGCCGGACGTTCGGGAAGCTCGAAGTAGTCCCACAACGCCGACCAGAAGGCGTCGATGTCGCGCACCGACCACTCCCACAGCTCGCGGTATTCGCCCGTCAGGTCGCGGCCCGCGCGTGCCGACGCGTACCGCGCGAAATCGGTGATCCGCGCGTTTTCGACGTCGTCCGGCGATGGGACCCACAACGGTTGCCCGGTCACCGCACCTCCTCGAGGTCGGCGACCGCGACGGTGGCCTGGACGGCTTTGGCCGCCAGCGCTTCGAACAGCGGCCGTCCTCCGGTGTCGGCGAGGGTGACGAACAGCCTGTTCCCGTCGTCGCCACAGCACGCGATGGGGAACGCGGCACCGGTGCCGATCGCGGTGATCAGCTTGTTCTCCCGGACCAATGCGACCGCGTGCCCGGTGGTGGTCGCCACCCACACCCCGCACGGGGTCGGCCAGATCCCGTCCGGGCGGGCGTCGTTGCCGACGAGACCGGCGATGTCAGCGTAGAGCCGACGGTCGCGCAGGGTCCCGTCCGCATCGATCGTGAAGGCCGTCAGCCGCTGCGCGCCGGTTTCGGCGACGAGCAGGGTGCGGCCGTCGTCGACCAAGGCGAGGCCGTTGGGGAACTCGACGTCCTCGGCGGCAACGGCCGCCGAGCCGTCGGTGGCGATCCGCAGCAGGCGACCCGGCCGCGGTGGCTCACCGGGGGCGAATCCGACGTCGTCGACGTAGAGGTTCCCGTGCCGGTCACCGACGAGGTCCCCGAGCGGGCCGGTGGCCAGTCCGCTGAGGTCCGCGTAGGCGGCGAACCGTTCTCCGGTCCAGACTCCGATGCGCTTCTCGTGCATCATGGCCGCGGCGAGCCTGCCGTCGGGCAGAAACCACAACCCGTTCGACGGGGACTCCAGCTCCGTGGCGGTCCAGCGCCCGCCGTGATCGGTCCACAGCTTGCTGCCCTGGGTGTCGGACAGCCACAACGCGCCGTCGTGCCAGCGTGGTCCCTCGCCCCAGCTCATTCCGGCGGCGTACGGCTTCATGAACGCACCTTCCGGCTCAGCAGGACGCGCGCCAGTTCCTTCGTCGCCGTCTCCAGCTCCGTCGGGTCGGCGGCGAGGGCGAAGGCGTAGCGGTCCGGGCGGATGATCGCCGCGGTCGCCGAGTTTTCCGCCAGCCAAGCGTCGACCGCCGGCCCGGTCTCGGCCACGGTCACGACGCCGAGCCGTTGCCACAGGTCGGCGGTGTCGGCCGACACAGCGTGCCGCCCGACGACGGCGAACCGGTAGCCGGTGACGTCGTCGAGCCTCGCGCCGTCGGCGGCACGCGGCTGCGGGCTCAGCCCGGCCGGTCGCCCGGCCAGTCCGGTGCCCAGCGGTGGCCGCAGCGGCTCGACGGTCTGGGGCTCCGCCGGTTCCGGGCGGTTGTCGCCGATGCCGAAGGACTCGATCAGGTTGGCCTGCCGTGCCGATTCCACTATGTACGGTCGGACGTGCGGGGAGCGTTCGGTTTCGTAGGTGTCGAGCAGACTGTCGGCGCTCGTGCCTTGGACGACGGCCGCGAGCTTCCAAGCCAGGTTCGCCGCGTCGCGGAATCCGGAGCACATGCCCTGGCCGAGCATCGGCGGCATCTCGTGCGCGGCGTCCCCGGCGAGGAGCAGCCTGCCCGAGCGCCAGCCGTGCACGAGCCGGGCGTGCCATTCGTAGGTGTCGGTGCGCATGATGCGGTAGCTGCCCGGTTCGATCCAGCGGCCGAGCGCGTCGTACACGGCCTGCGGACGTTCGAGCTCGGCGGCGTCGTCGCCGTCGAGCAGCATGAACTCGAAGCGCAGCATCGGCGGGAAGATCGGCACGTACGTGACCGGGCGCCGGCCTTCGCACAGGATGAAGCCGGTCGTCGCGGGCAGTTCCGCGGGATGCCGGAACGGGTGGATGTCGACGATGAGGGACCGCTGGGTGCCCCGCAGGTCCTCGACCTCGGCGCCCATCAGCTGCCGGACGAAGGAATTCGCTCCGTCGCAGCCCACGACGTACGCCGCTTTCAGTGCGGTCACGCGGTTCGTTCCGCGCTCGGTCATCGTGACGGTCACCGCGTCGGTGTCCTGGTCGAGCGCGGTGACCGCCCAGCCGAACCAGAGGTCGACGTTCTCTTCGCTCGCGAGCAGGCCGCGCAGGCGCGATTCGAAGTCGGGCTGGTGGAACTGGTAGTCGGTGCGCCAGCCCTGACCGGATTCGTCGGCGGGATGGGCGAAGGCGAGGAACGGCGCACCGTCCGGACGGTGCAGGGTCCACCCGGTCTGGCGCAGGAACTGCCGTTCCATGTCGGCCGCGCCCAAGGTCTGCAGGAGGCGCATGGTTTCGTCGTCGAGGTGGGTCGCCCGGGGATGCTGGCAGACGATCCGGTTCGGGTCGACGGCGGCGACCCGGAGCCCCTTCAGGCTGAGCAGTCGCGCGAGAGCCAGTCCCACCGGTCCGCAGCCGACGACGGCGACGTCATAGGTGTGCATGGTGATCCCTTTCATCGGGTCGGCTCGGCCGACGGCAGGCCGGGGCGGTCCTGGGTGTTCCGCAGCGGGCTCTTCGCCCGGTTGGCGATCGCGAGGAGTGCGCCGAGCAACGCCGGGAGCGCGAAGAGGACGAAGTTCCACCGCGGCGCGAAACCGGCGGCGAGGATCCAGCCGCCGAGGGTCGGGCCGGCGATGGCGCCGATCCGGCCAACGCCCAGCGCGACACCGATCGCGCTGGCGCGGGCGTGCACCGGGTAGACGCGGGAGAGGTAGACGTTGATGAGCCCTTGGACACCGAGCACGCCGGCGCCACCGATCAGCACGGTCGCGTAGAGGATCACCTGCGGCGTCCGGACGCTCAGCGCGACGATCGCGAGCCCGGCGACCAGGAAACTCGCGATGACCGGGCCCTTCGACCCGACGCGGTCGGCGACCACGGCCATCCCGAGCCCCCCGACGGTCGCGCCGAGGTTGAGCAGCATGAGGAAGGTCAGCGACGAACCCAGCGGGTACCGCGCCGCCTGCATCAGCTGCGGCAACCAGGTGTTCATGCCGAAGATCAGCAGGAACGAGCAGATCACCATGCCGCAGAACAGGATCGTCGTGCCCAGGTACGGCGGGCGCAGCACGAGGCGCATCCCGCTGTCCCGGGCCGGGGTCGCGGTCTTCCCCTGGTAAGCCGGTGACTCGGGCAGCCAGAGCAGGGTCACCGGAACCAGCACCACCGCCGCGATCCCGCCGATCAGGTACTCCAGCCGGAAGTTCCCGGCCAGGACCGTGTTCGCCACCACCGCGGCCAGCGAGCCGCCCACGGTGTTGCCGCACAGCACGATCGCCGAGGTGAGGTTCTTCCGCTTCGCCGGGGCGAGTTCGAAGACCAGTGGAGCCAAGGCGGGGAAGATCGCGCCGACGCCCAGTCCGACGACGAACCGTCCCGCGCCGAAGATCTCCGGGTTGGCGGCGACGCCGGAGGCGAACATGCCCAGCGCGACGAGCACGATGCTGACGAGTGTCGTGCCGCGGCGGCCGTAGCGATCGGTGAACTGGCCGACCAGCAGCGCGCCGATCAGCATCCCGACCGGGGTGAGACTGCCCAGCATCCCCAGTGCGGACAGGGAAAGGTGCCAGGGCTGGTGGTGGAGCAACAGCGAGGTGGTCGCGCCGAAGGCGACGAGGTCGTAGCCTTCCAGCGTCATGATGGCCAGCCCGATCCCGACCGCTTTCCACGGCAGGCCGGGTGGTTGTGGTGTGCTCACGTTCGGACTCCTTTGTCCCTGGAAGGTCAGCGCGGCAGGTGCAGCACCCGTTCGGCGTTGCCGTGGCTGATCTTCGCCCGGTCGGCGTCGCTGATCGGTGCGTGTTCGAGGAAGCGCACGGCTTCGGCGGTGTCTTCGAACGGGTAGTCGACGGCGAACAGGATGGCGTCGGCGCCGATGGCGAGGACCGCGCCGGCGAGGGCGGCCGGTGCGCACACGCCGCTCGTGGTGATCAGGATGTTGCGGCCGAAGTACTCCGACGGCTTCCGCGTGAGTGGGCGCTTTTCCTGCGGGGCGTAGCGGGAGTCGAGCCGGGCCAGCTGGAACGGCAGGAACTCGCCCATGTGGCCGAGGATCAGCGTGGCGCGGGGATGCCGGTCGAAAACCCCGCCGAAGACGATCCGGAGTGCGTGCCCGCTCGTTTCGGCGCCCCAGCTCCACAACGGGCCCCGTAGCTCGGGACGGCCCGCGAGCACCCGCCACGGCTCGGCCGGGGGCGCGCCCGGGTGGAGGTAGAGCGGCACGTCCAGGTCTTCGAGCGCGGCCCACACCGGGGCATAGCGCGGATCGTCGAGGTAGGTGCCGCCGGTGTGGTCGTTGACCAGAGCCCCGCTGAGCCCGAGTGTGCCGACGGCGCGGTGCAGTTCGGCAACGGCGGCCTCGGGATCCTGCAGTGGCAGCGCGGCCAGGCCGCGGAACCGGTCCGGGTGCGCGGCGATCACGTCGGCCAGGTGGTCGTTGGCCAGCCGGGCGTCCGCCACGGCCTGCCGCGCGTCGGTCAAGCCCTGGATGCCTGGGGCGGTCAGCGACAGCACCTGCACGTCGATGCCGTGTTCGTCCATGTCGGGCAGCCGGAAGGTGGTGAAGTCGGCCAGGCGCTTCGCCCAGTCCTCGATCCAGTGGGCGGCGGTTTCCGTTCTCGGAACGGGGAACCCGGCCTGCAGTTCGGGGATGGCGAAGGCCTCTTCCATCGCGATGAGACGCATGGCACTCAGCTTCCTTCCGCGTGCGCACCGGTCATGTGCGCGGCGAGGTCTTCGGGGTTGAGGAACGACGGTGGGGGCGGCGGCCCCCACTCGTAGAGCGCGTGGAGACCCTCGAACGAGCCCGGGGTCCAGAGCTGGTCGTCGACGATGGCGTCCATGTCGGAGTAGTACTCGGAGAAGTTTCCCGCCGGATCCTTGAGGTACCAGAAGAAGTTCGACCCGATGTGGTGGCGGCCCAAACCCCACACGTGGCGTTCCGGGTGCTCGGCGAGCATGCCCATGGCGCCGCGGCCGACCTCGTCCACATCGGACACCTGCCAGGAGGTGTGGTGCAGGAAGGTGATCGGCGCCCGCTGCACCAGCAGGTTGTGGTGATCGGTGGAACACCGCAGGAACGCGGCCCGGCCGGGCACGACGTCGCTGACCTTGAACCCGATCCCGTCGGTGAAGAACCGCTGGGTCGCTTCCTGGTCGACCGTCCCGATCACGGCGTGCCCCAGCGCCAGCGGCCGCACCGGGCCCGTCCGGGACAGCGCCGGTGCCCGCCGGTCGGCCCGGTCCAGCCGGCCGGGACCGTTGTACGGCGTCGCCGGCACCGGGGTCCGGACCAGCCGGGACTCGACGGTCGCCTCGACCACGATGTCCGCGACCGGCTCCCGCGTCCGCAGGCCGGCCGCGTCCCACTGCGCCGGCACGTCCAGCCGCTTCAGGTTCGCGGCGATGCGCCCGAGGTCGTCGGCGTCGTCGACGGCGACCGTCAAGCCCAGCAGGCGGCGGACCCGCGAAGGTTCGAGAACGAACTGCTCGCCGCCCTCGACCGTGGCGAACCGGCCGGGCGCGACCTGTTCCAGTCCGAAGTCGACGTAGTACTCGGCGGTCCTGGCGACGTCGGGGACGCCGACGGTCAGCGACTTCAACCTGTGCAAAGCCATGGAACCGCTCCTCTCACGCGGCGACGCAGCTCTGGCGGAGCTGCCCGATGCCCTCGACGCGGGTGATCACTTCGTCGCCGGGGCGCAGGTACCGCCGCGGGGTGCGCGCGTGCCCCACGCCCGGCGGCGTGCCGGTGAAGATCAGGTCGCCGGGCAGCAGCGGGCACACCGCCGACAGGCGGGCGATCAGCTCGGCGACGCCGAAGACCATCGACGACGTCCGCGACTTCTGCACGCTTTCGCCGTTGACCAGGCACTCGATCGCGAGGTCGTCGGGGTCGGCGAACTCGTCGGCGGTCACCAGCACCGGCCCGGTGGGCGCGAAACCGGGGAACGACTTGCCCAGCGAGAACTGCGGAACCGGGCCAGCGGACTGCACGACCCGCTCGGAGAAGTCCTGTCCCACGGTCAACCCCGCCACGTGCCGCCAGGCGTCCTCGGCCGCGGCCCGCTCGGCACGCCGGCCGATCACCACCACCAGCTCGGCTTCCCAGTCGACGAACTCACTGGGCAGCCGCAGCCGGGTTTCCGGTCCGGTGAGCGAGCCGAGGAACTTGGTGAACGTGGCCGGCGACTCCGGCAGCCCGAGCCCGGATTCCTCGGCGTGCTCCCGGTAGTTCAACCCGATCGCGAACACCTGCCGCGGCGCCGGCGAAGGGCTTCCGGCGGGCCCCGCGGGCCCGGCCGGCCCGTCGTGGATCGCCCGCGCCCAGTCCGCGAACTCGTCCCAGCGCTCGAAGGCGGCGAGCGGATCGGCGGGGAACCGTCCCGCGCTCGCCCGCTCGACATCGATCACCCTGTCGTCTGCCACCAGGCACATCCGGCCCGACCGCGTCGTCGTTTTCATGTCCGTCCCTCGTCTGTCGAGTACTTCCGGCAGTGAACGCCGCAGATCTCGACAAGTCAAGAAAATCTCGAGATTTTTTCCAGTCTGCGTGATCCGGTAGGATCCGCGACATGACTTCCGCCCGGAGCACCACCCGCGTCGAGGACGTCTACCTGCGCCTGCGCGCGGACATCCTCAACGGCCGCCACGAACCCGGCTCCCGGCTCCGCGTCGAGGCGCTCAAGGAGGAGTACGGCGCGAGCAGCGGCGTCCTGCGCGAGGCACTCCCCCGGCTCGTCGGCCAGGGACTCGCCACTTTCGCGCCACAGCAGGGATTCCGGGTCGTCGAGGTCTCTCCCACCACCCTGCGGGACCTGACCGGCGCGCGCGTGGTCATCGAGACGCACGTGGTCCGCGAAGCGCTCACGCACGGCACGATCGAATGGGAGTCAGACCTCCTCGCCGCACACCACAACCTCGCGCGCACGCCGTTCGCCGACGAGAACGGCGCGATCAACGAGCGATGGCTGAGCGCGCACGCCCGGTTCCACCAAGCCCTCCTCGAGGGGTGCCCGAACCAGCACCTGCGACAGGTGGCGACCCAGCTCCGGGAATCCGCGGAGGTGTACCGGTGCTGGGCCCGCCGTCCGACGGAACACAGCGACCGGGACACCGCCGCGGAGCACCGGATCATCTGCGAACGGGCGCTGGACCGCGACGTCGACGGAACCGTCGAAGCGCTGCGGAACCACATCGAGCTCACCACCGAACTGCTGCTCGACGGGCGCGCCGGCTGACCCGCGCGCTCAGGCCCGGCGGCCGCCGTCGACCGACAGCGCGATCCCGGTGACGAACGACGCGGCGTCCGAGCACAGCCACACGGCTGCCGCGGCGGCTTCCTCCGGCGTGGCCAGCCTGCCGAGCGGGGTGATCGCCTCCTGCACCGCGATGATGTCGGTGCCCGCCGCCCACTTCTCGAACCCCGGGGTGCGGGTCGGGCCCGGGCACACCGCGTTGACGCGGATGCCGCGCGGGGCGTAGTCGACCGCGGCGACCTTCGTGAGCCCGACGACGCCATGCTTCGCGGCCACGTAAGCGGGCGCGTTCGGGATGGCGGCCAAGCCGCCGTTGGAGGCGACGTTGACGATCGCTCCGCCACGCTCCAGCACGGGCAGCTCGTGCTTCAGGCACAGGAAGGTCCCCGCCAGGTTGACGCGTACCACTCGCTCGAACTCGTCCAGGGTCGTCCGGTCGAGCAGCCCGCGCGAGGACATGCCGGCGTTGTTCACCGCGAAGTCGAGGCCGCCGTAGGCCGCGACCGTGCGCTCGACGGCCGCCCGCACGGATTCTTCGTCCGCGATGTCGACGGTGGCGGCCACCGCGCGCCCGCCGGCCTTCTCGATCACGGCGGCGGTCTCGGCGGCGGCGTCCTCGTCGATGTCGAGCACGGCGACCGAGGCACCTTGCCGGGCGAACTCGACCGCCGCCGCGCGGCCGATCCCGCTGCCCGCGCCGGTGACCAGTCCCCGCTTGCCGGCCATGGCGCTCACGACAGCGGCTCGTGGTTCGCCCAGGCGACCCGGTACGGATACCGCGACTGCCAGCGGTCGATCACCTGGTGCAGGCCGGGCGCGGCGAACGCCTTCGCCAGCGTCTCGGCGTCGGCCACGGCGACCTGCACGATCGCGGTGGCGATCAGCGCCGGGATGGCCTCCTCGCCGGGGATCGGAACGTGCCGCCGGACCGCGACCGACTGCGCGAGACCGGTGTCGAGCATCGCCCGTTCGATATCCGCGAGGTACTGATCGAGTTCCACGTCGGGGAGGGGTTGGTCGAACGAAACAAGCATCGTATGCGTGATCATGCCTCGATTCTTCGCCCGTCATGCCACCGGCGTCCAAGACCGATTGGACATTCGGCGATAACCTGGGGGCATGGTTGAACTGGAGACCCGGGAGCTCGAGTACTTCATCGCGGTGGCTGACGAACTGCACTTCGGCCGGGCGGCCGTCCGGCTGTCGATCGCCCAGCCCGCGTTGTCGAAGGCGATCCGGCGGATCGAGGGACGGCTCGGTGTCCCGCTGTTCGTCCGCTCCAGCCGGCAGGTGTCGCTCACCCCGGCCGGGGAGGCGTTGCGGGAACACGGCAGGCACGCGCTCAACGCGGTCAGCGCCGCGGTCCGGAACGCCCGCCGCGCCGACGACACCCAGGCCGACCTGCGGCTCGTGCTCAAGCCCGGCGGCGACGGCGGTCTGCTGTCCGGGATCCTGGCCGGCTACGCCCACCAGCCGGGCGCCCGCCGGGTCGACATCCTGTTCAGCGGCCCCGCCGACCGCACCGACTTCCTGCGCGACGGCCGGGCGGACGTCGGCCTGCTCTACGCACCGTTCGACGATCTCGACGGCTTGGCCCACGAGACGCTGCACACCGAGCGCCGCGTAGCCATCGTCCCACCCGGACACCGGCTCGCCGGCCAGGATTCGGTACGCATGTCCGATCTGGAAGGCGAGTCGCTGCCGCGCTGGAAGGGCGTGCCCGGCGGCGACGGAACCGGCCCCGAGGTCGCCGACGTGGTCCAGCTGGTCGACATGATCAAGGTGGGCCGGATGATCGGCGTACTACCCCGCTCACTGATCGAACCGATGCAGGTCGGCGTGGTGTGCGTCCCGGTGATCGACGCACCACCCAGCCGTCTCGTGCTCGCCTGGAACGAGCACGACCGCCGGCCACTGGTCGCGTCGTTCGTGGCCGCCGCGCTGGAGGCCAAGCCGCGCGAGGCCGACATGGCGTAATCCGCGCTTGTTCGTGCTCCGACGTGCGCCGGGCTGGGCCGTTCATGGTGTTTCTCGCCTGTGTAAGACCGGAGAGTCCAGGTCAGGACTCCGGAAGAGCTCAGCGAGAAGCTTTCCCGCCGCGGCAGCTGCTGCTCGGCCGCGCGCTGCCTTCGACGTCCGATCTGCCGTCCGGCTGCTTCGACGAAGCGGTGCGGGCTACGGAGGTAGCCCACGCAATCCCCGGCGCTCGCCTCGCAGCCGCAGTGCCAGTAGTCGGCGTCGGACGTATCCGAACAACGGCTGTCATGTCGCGCCGATCTGCGTGCGATCGGCAGGCCGGTCGGTGCGATCAACTTTGGTCGCGCTCACGTCGGTCCACATCGACGTGGAGGAACGTGAACGTGCGACCGGTGTTCGGTGCTCGACGAAGTTCCTTCGTCCAACTGTTGCCGACCACATCGGTTGCCACCTCCCGCCAAAAGCGCGCCGCCGGTTCGTTCTCCTCCACGAAGGCGATAGCCCATCGTCCACGACGCGACCGCAGCAGGTCGGTGGCGGCCGCCAGCCCGACACCCCGCTGCCGCAGAGCACGGACGACGAAGAAGGAGTGGATGAAACTGCTCCCACCGTCGAAGGGCCGGACCAAGCAGAAGCCCGCGAGCTGTTCGCCAGAGTGGATCAGATAGGCGTGGTGGTCGGTGTCGGTGAAGAACCGTGACAGCCGCGGGAAGTCGAACTGCCCATCCGGCCCGGGTAAGTCTCCCGTGAATCGCGACAATTCGTGCCGTTCCAGCTGGCCCAGCCGTTCGACCACCAAGCGGGTGCTGATGTCGGCCGGCCGGAGGGTGACGCTGCCGCACCGACGCGCGCTGTCGTTGTTCTGCATGGTTCGACGTTGTCAGCTCGAAACGATCACTGCCACCGACTTCCCGGACACACCAAACCGCTGGCGGCCGGGGCGCACACGCACGCCAACCGGGCGTTCAGCGCCGCCGGCACGTACACGGTGACCTTCCGCGTCAGCGGCACGCTGGCGGCCACCGGGGCGACCGTCTCGACGGACGCGACGTACACGTTCAAGGTCCTGCCCTGAGCCACGGCCGGGCGCGCTGCCTCGGTGTTCGCGCGCCCGGCTGCCGTGCGCGCCGCGGTGAAGTGCCGCAGCAGCGGTGTGGTCCCTGCCGGGTTGAGCAGCATGGCCTGGTCGAGCGTGGTGTGCTCCGGGGGCGAACAGGGCGTGGACGAGTTCGACGGCGTCGAGCAGGAACACTATCCGGCAGCCGGCTGAACGGCACTTCCGTCCGTGAGCAGCCGAGTGGCGGCGAACTCGGCGTACAAGGGATCACCGGCCACGAGCTGATCGTGCGTGCCGGTCGCACGGATTCCTCGTCGGTGACTTCCGGACGGCCGTAGACGAGGTTGTCGCGTAGGGTCCCGGACAACAGCGGGGCATCCTGCTCGACGTACCCGATCGAGGCGCGCAAAGCGGCCAGGTCCCACTCCGCGAGGTCGGCACCGTCCAGCCGGATCCGCCGCGCCGGAGACCTCCGGCAGCTGATCTTCGGGAAGTGTGATCTCCAGTGTCGCACGGTCGCCGCGGGCGTCAATCCGGATGGTCAGCTGGGTGACCTCGAACAGCGTCCGAAGCAGGTCCTCCGCCGCCGTCGCCAGATTCAGTGCCAGGTACGGCAGCGCGTCGATCAGCCCCACGTCGGCGGGGCTCCTCGCTGCTTGACCAACCAGTAGCCGACGGCGCGAGCGCGCGACGAGCACCTGAAGATCTACCTTCAGCCAGGCTTCCGGAGCGCGGCGCCAGAGTGATCGACAACGACGCAAGTGAGAGGATGGGAGAAATCGTGGGGCCCGCTCACCGATGTCCTCTTTCCCCATCTTCGACAGCTTCGACCGCGCCGAGGAGACCGCGCAGGTTGACCTCGTAGCGCTCGGCGTCGGTCGGGTCGAACTGCCATTCGCTGACCGGTGTCCGGGCGGCGTCCTCGAAGTGGCTCGACTCGGCGATGTCCAGCTCCGCCTCCACTTCGATCTCAAGCCCGTGCAGAAACTCGGTGTTGTCCGGTTCGCTCATGTTTCCTCCCCGCGTGGATCAGCCCGGTCGCCAGATGAGACAAGGCAGCCCGCCGCGTTGTGACACGCGTGGCGAAATCTGCGTGCCGGTCACGAACGCGGGCGCTGCGCGGTCCTAGCTCGCGTCCGACCGAGTGGGATGGAGCGAGCCCGTGTCGCCGATGAGCACCAGGATCCGGATCCGCGTCCGGATGAGCGCGCGCCCGATCGACGAGCCGCATCGCGCGGCGAGCCAGCTGGAGCTGCTGTTCGACCTCGTCTTCGTGGTCGCCGTCGCGGCCGCCACCGCTCAGCTCGCTCATCGCATCGCCGACGGCCACGCGCTGACCGGCCTGGCCGGGTTCCTCCAGGTGTTCTTCGCGATCTGGTGGGCGTGGATGAACTTCACGTGGTTCGCGTCGTCCTACGACACCGACGACGTGGCCTACCGGCTGCTGACCATGCTGCAGATGGCCGGTGTGCTCGTGCTCGCCGCCGGGGTGCCCGCGACGGCCGTCGGCGACTACCGCGCCGTCGCGGCGGGCTACCTCGTCATGCGGATCGGGCTCGTCGCGCAGTGGGTGCGGGCCGGTGTCGAGGATCCGGCGCGCAGGCGGACCGCGTTCCGATACGCCACGGGCATCTCCGTCCTGCAGGCCGGCTGGCTGGGGTGGCTCGTCGTCGCCGAGACGGGTGTCGTGGCGCCGGTGTTCTTCCTCGCGCTGGTCGCCGCGGAACTCGCGGTGCCGCGCTGGGCGGAGCGGACGCGAGCCACCACCTGGCACCCGCACCACATCGCCGAGCGCTACGGGTTGTTCACGATCATCCTGCTCGGCGAAAGCGTCCTGGCCGCGATCACCGGTGTCCGAGGAGCGTTGGCGGCGGACGGGATCAGTGCTTCGTTCATCACCATCGCGGTCTCCGGCCTCGTGTTGCTCTTCGCCCTTTGGTGGCTGTACTTCCTGGAACCGGCCGGGGACGGGCTGCGTGATCGCCGCGAGGGGTCCTACCTGTGGGGTTACGGCCACTACGGCATCTTCGCCGCGCTCGCGGCGCTCGGCGCGGGCCTGGAGGTCGCGGTCGAGAACACCGGGCACCGCCTGCCCGCCTCGCCGCTCGTGATCAGCTACGCCGTCGCGGCCTCGGTGGGCGTGTTTCTCGTGCTGCTGTGGCTGGTCCACGTGCCCATCGCGGCGAGAACCGTCCTGCGTCCCGGCGCGAGCCTGGGCTGCGCCACCGTCGTGTTCCTGCTCCCGCTCGCCGCGCCGTGGACCGGCGTGGCCGTCGTGGTCGCGGGTATCGCAGCGGCCTGCACCCTGCTGGTCGCCTGCACCATCACCCTGGAAAGAAAAGGAAATCCGGCATGACCGAACACATCCTCGAACCGGCCGCGCAGGACTTCGCGGACGCGACGGCGAAGCCACCATTCCTGTACGAACTCGGCCCCGAAGGCGGGCGAAAGGTCTTCGACGACCTGCAGGCCGCACCAGCCGGCCTGCTGCCGGTCGACGAGAAGTGGATCACGGTGCCGGCCGCGGTAGGCAACGTGCGCGTGCGCATCGTCAAACCGTCCGGCGTGGACGGTCCCCTGCCCGTGGTCCTCTACGTTCACGGCGGTGGCTGGGTCTTCGGCAACGCGGGCACACACGACCGGCTGGTGCGGGAACTGGCCGTCGGCGCCGAAGCCGCGGTCGTGTTCGTCGAGTATTCGCCGTCGCCCGAGGCGCGGTACCCCGTCGCGATCGAACAGGTCTACGCGACCGCGCGGTGGATCACGACCGACGGTGCCGCCGAGGGACTGGACGCGTCCCGCCTCGCGATCGCCGGTGACTCGGTCGGCGGCAACATGTCCGCCGTCGTCGCGATCCTCGCCAAGCGGCGCGGCGACGTGACGTTCCGGCACCAGTCGCTGTACTACCCGGTCACCGACGCCGGCCAGGACACCGGCAGCTACCGCGAGTTCGCCGACGGGCCGCACCTCACCGCCAAGGCCATGGCCTGGTACTGGGACGCCTACCTGCCCGACGTGTCCCAGCGCGCCGACGTCACCGCGTCCCCGCTGCGCGCGGAACCGGAGGACCTCGCCGGACTGCCGGAGGCCTTCGTCGTCGTCGACGAGAACGACGTGCTGCGCGACGAGGGCGAAGCCTACGCACGCAAGCTCGTCGCGGCCGGCGTGCGCACGACCTCCGTCCGCTACAACGGCACCCTCCACGACTTCATGATGCTCAACCCGCTCCGCGGCACCGCGGCCGCAACCGGCGCGGTCGAGCAAGCGTGCCGCGAGCTGCGGAAAGCACTCCACGTCTAGGAAACCGACACAGAAGGAGAAGAAACATGACCGAAAAGAAGCCGACCGTCGTCCTGGTGCACGGTGCGTTCGCGGAGTCCGCGAGCTGGCACGGGGTCGTCGAACGACTGCTGGCAAGACAGGTGAACGTCGTCGCGGCGGCGAACCCGTTGCGCAGCCTTACGAGCGACGCCGCATACGTCCGTGACATCGTCGCGAACATCGATGGACCGGTCGTGCTGGCCGGGCATTCCTACGGCGGCATGGTGATCACCGAGGCGGCGGCCGGCAACCCGGCCGTCACCGGGCTCGTCTACGTGTGCGCGTTCGCCCCCGAGCACGGGGAAAGCGCGCTGCAGCTGTCGGCGAAGTTCCCGGGCAGCACCCTCGGCGAGACACTCACCGCCTACCCGGCCGCCACCGGCGGCAACGAGTTCGCGATCCGGCCGGACGCGTTCCACCACCAGTTCGCCGCCGACGTCCCGGCCGCCGAGGCGGCGGTGATGGCGGCGACGCAGCGCCCGGTCACCGAGGCGGCGCTCACCGAGGGCCTGCCGACGACAACCCCGGCGTGGCGGTCGATCCCGTCCTGGTTCGTGTTCGGCGACCAGGACCTCAACATCCCCGTCGCCCTCCACCGGTACCTGGCGGAACGCGCCGGCGCCAAGGGCTTCCGTGAGGTGAAGGGCGGGTCGCACGCTCTCAGCGTGTCGGACCCGGCCGCGGTCACGGCCGCGATCCTCGACGCGATGAACTGAGCGGTCTGCCGCGGCTGGTCGTGAGTGAGAAACAGTGTTCTGACACTGTTTCTCACTCACGACCCCCGGGCGGAGCGACGTCGTCGACGAGGACACGCTCGAGGTCGGCCACCTCACCGACCCGAGCCGCATCGAGGAAGGCCGTCAGCAGGCGATCAAGCTCTGCGGGCCGGGCGGGTTCGTGCCGCTGCCCGGCCAGGTGCGTGCGGGCTCGCCGGGCCAGTTGCCGCGCGTTGGCGTCGCTGATCGCCAGCATCTCCGCGATCTCGCGGAACGGGTAGTCGAACGCCTCCCGCAGCACGAAGACCGCGCGTTCCCGCGGCGACAGCCGCTCCAGCAGCAGCCGGACGGCGTGGGCCACGTCGTCCGACCGTTCGGCCATCGTCGTCGGGTCGTGCGCCGTCGAGGCCTGCTCCGGCAGGCGACCGTCGACCGGCACCTCGCGGCGGACGCGAGCCGAGCCGACGATGTTGAGCGCGACCCTCGTCGTGACCTTCACGAGGAACGCCGCCCGGTCGCGCACCCCGTCCCGGTCCGTGCCTTGCCAGCGGATCCAGACGTCCTGGACGACGTCTTCGGCGTCGGCGGCCCGGCCGAGCATCCGGTAGGCGATCCCGAACAGGCGCGGGCGGACGTCCTGGAAGCCGGCCACTTCTTCGAGTGTGGCGGTGGCGTCGGACCTGGGCATCGGGGCTCCTCCGGTTCGCGGTGGCCGGCTGACCCGACAACCGTCGCGCGATCCGGGGCCTAGCCGCGCCAGGGGAAGGCACGGGTGCCTCCCTGGCCAGGACCCCGGGGATCCCGGGCCCGGGGATCCCGGGCCCGGGTCCGACGTCCGCCGCGCAGCCCGTGCATGATGGTGTCGCCCGCCATTGACGGAGCCGGGCTCCCTCAACTCCGCGGTGGTGCCGATGTCGACCGACGAACCCGGGCGCAGGCTGCTGGGCAGGCGCGGCGAGTGCGCCGTGCTGGACCGGTTGACGGCGGACGCGCGGTCCGGCCGGAGCCAGGTGCTGGTCCTGCGCGGCGAGGCGGGGATCGGCAAGTCCGCACTGGTGGAGTACCTGGTCGAGAGCGCGGCCGGCTGCCGGATCGCGCGGGCCGTCGGCGTCGAGTCCCAGATGGAGCTGGCGTTCGCCGGAGTGCACCAGCTGTGCGGGCCGATGATGCCGCATCTCGATCAGCTGCCTGGTCCGCAGCGTGACGCGCTGGCGGTCGCGTTCGGGCTGACCTCGGGCAGCACCCCGGACCGGTTCATGGTCGGGCTGGCTGTGCTCAGCCTGCTCGCCGCGGCAGCGGAGGAGCAACCCCTGGTCTGCGTCGTGGACGACGCCCAGTGGCTGGACCGGGTGTCCGCGCAGACGCTGGCGTTCGTCGCGCGCAGGTTGCTCGCGGAGCCGGTGGTGCTGGTGTTCGCGGTCCGCGGGCAGGCGCCTGGGGCGGACGACCCGCTGAAAGGGCTGCCGGAGCTCAAGGTCGGGGGGCTGCGTGACGGTGACGCGCGGGCGCTGCTCGATTCGGCGGCGCCCGGGCGGCTCGACGAGCGCGTCCGGGACCGGATCGTCGCCGAGACCCGCGGCAACCCGTTGGCGTTGCTGGAGCTGCCGCGGGGACTGACGGCGGCGGAGCTGGCGGGCGGGTTCGCGCGTCCCGACGCGCGGCCGCTGGCGGGTCAGATCGAGCAGAGCTTCCT
>NZ_JAAGNB010000925.1:0-3358 GCF_010550475.1 Amycolatopsis sp. SID8362 | reverse complement strand
CCAGGACCGCGGTCTGCTCGGCTGCCGAGGCCTGCGCGGTGCCGCCCTCGGCTGCCGGGGTGGCGGGCTGGCCCAGGACCGCCGTCTGGTCGGCCGGAGCCGCCGCCGGTTCGCTCGAAGCTGCCGTGGTCTGGGCGGGCGGCACCGACCCCGCCGACGGGGTGGTCGGCTGCTCGACGGTGGGCTGGTCGGCTCCCTGCGGGGCCTGCTCCTCGCGCGGCTGGTCGTTCATCGTCGCTCCTGTGGTCACGGGGACGGGCGCAGTGCCCGCCCCCACCACCTCAGGGTGCGCCCGTCAGCTGTGTTTCAGCTGAAACGAACCTGTCGATCCGCCATGAGACGTCACAAGTAGAACGCCAGGAACAGCGTGATCACCCAGGTCGCGCCGAGGACCTGCAGGATGCGGTCCTTGAGCGCGATCTCCTCGGGCTCGCCCGCGATGCCGCCGTCGACGTCGACCGCGTACCGGAGCACCGCCACCACGAACGGGACCATCGAGATGAGCGCCCACACCGAGTTGTGCTCGGTCTGGCGGATCTCGAACGCCCAGAGGCAGTACGACATGATCAGGATCGCCGCCGACGTCGCCCAGACGAAGCGCAGGTAGCTGGCCGAGTACTTCTTCAGGGACGAGCGGATCTTCGCCCCGGTGCGCTCGAACAGCATGATCTCCGCGTAGCGCTTGCCCGCCACCATGAACAGCGAGCCGAACGCCGTGACCAGCAGGAACCACTGGGACAGCGCGATGCCGCCCGCCACACCACCGGCGATCGAGCGCATCAGGAAGCCCGAGCCGACGATGGCCAGGTCGACCACCGGCTGGTGCTTGAGGCCGAAGCAGTAGCCCAGCTGGACGGCTTCGTACACGGCCAGCACGACCGCCAGCTGCCAGCTCGCGAAGAACGACACGCCGAGGCCGGCCAGGAAGAACACGACCGCGGCCCCGTACGCGACGGGGACCGGCACGATGCCGGCCGCGATCGGCCGGTTGCGCTTGGTCGGGTGGGCCCGGTCGGCCTCGACGTCGATGGCGTCGTTGATCAGGTAGACCGAGCTCGCGGTCAGGGAGAAGGCCACGAAGGCGATGATCGCGTCGATCAGGAGACCGGTGCGGTCGGTCGACTTCGAGAACGCGAAGAACGGGGCCGCGAAGACCAGCACGTTCTTCACCCACTGGCGCGGCCGCGCCGTCTTGATGACGCCGCCCACCAGGCCGAAGCGACCGGGTGACGCAGGGGTCTCCGGCGTCTCCGGCGTCACGGCCGTTTCCTCGCTGGGTCGCTGCTCGGTCGTTTCGCTCATGGGTTCTTCTTCAGCTTCCGTCGTATCAGACCACCGACGAGCCCCCCGAGAGCTGCACCGGCCAAAACGTCTGTCGGATAGTGAACGCCGAGCACGAGCCTCGAGGCCAGCATCGGCGGTACCAGGGCGGGCACCAGGTTACGCCCGGTCAATCCGGAGTAGAGCACCGCCGCCGCCGTAGTGGACGTCGCGTGCGACGACGGGAAGCTCAGCTTGCTCGGCGTGCCGACCAGTACCTCGACGCTCGGGTGGTCCGGTCGCGGCCGCCTGACCACGCGTTTCACCGCGATCGACGCGGCGTGCGCGCCGACGACTCCCGCCGAGGCGATCAGCCAGTCCTTGCGCCGCTTCTTGTCGACCACGGCACCGAGAACGCCCAGGCCGAACCAGCCCAGCGCGTGCTCCCCGAAGTGGGACATGCCGCGCGCGGCCTTCACCGAAGCTTCACTCTTCAGAAAGCCCTGCGCCTTCGCCAGGACCGCGACCTCGCCCGTCGGGCTCCCCTTCTCAAGCATCGAGGGACCCGTCGAGCGGCGCGCCGTCGGTCAGGTGCGGGGCGATCTTGTTGTCGAACGCCGACAGCGCCGAGCCGATGGCCATGTGCATGTCGAGGTACTTGTACGTGCCGAGGCGGCCGCCGAACAGCACGTTCTTCTCGCGCGCCTCGACCTTGGCCAGCTCGCGGTAGGCCTCGAGCTTCTCGCGGTTGTCCGGCGTGTTGATCGGGTAGTACGGCTCGTCTTCCTCGCCCGCGAAGCGCGAGTACTCGCGGAAGATGACCGTCTTGTCCTTCGGGTAGTCCCGCTCCGGGTGGAAGTGGCGGAACTCGATGATCCGGGTGTACGGGACTTCCTGGTCGTTGTAGTTGACGACCGAGGTGCCCTGGAAGTCGCCGGTCTCGGCGACCTCGGACTCGAAGTCGACGGTGCGCCAGGTGAACTTGCCCGCCGAGTAGCCGAAGTAGCGGTCCAGCGGCCCGGTGTAGACGGTCGGGGTGCCCGCCGGGATGTGCTCGCGGACGTCGAAGTAGTCGACGTTCAGGCGGATCTCGATGTTCTCGTGCTCGGCCATCTTCTCGAGCCACGCGGTGTACCCGTTGACGGGCAGGCCCTCGTAGGTGTCGTTGAAGTACCGGTTGTCGAAGTTGTAGCGGACCGGCAGGCGCGTGATGATGTTCTCGCCCAGGTTCTTGGGGTCGTTCTCCCACTGCTTCGCCGTGTAGCCCTTGATGAACGCCTCGTAGAGGGGACGGCCGATCAGCGAGATCGCCTTCTCCTCGAGGTTCTGCGCGGCGGAGGTCTCGAACTCCGACGCCTGCTTCGCGATCAGCTCGCGGGCCTCGTCCGGGGTGTGCGACTTGCCGAAGAACTGGTTGATCAGGCCGAGGTTCATCGGGAACGAGTAGACCTGGTCCTTGACCCGCGCGAACACGCGGTGCTGGTAGTTCGTGAACTCGGTGAAGCGGTTCACGTACTCCCAGACGCGCTTGTTCGACGTGTGGAACAGGTGCGCACCGTACTTGTGCACCTCGATCCCGGTCTCCGGCTCGGCCTCGGAGTAGGCGTTGCCGCCGATGTGGCTGCGCCGCTCGAGGACGAGGACCTTCTTGCCCAGCTCGGCCGCGGCCCGTTCGGCGACGGTCAGGCCGAAGAAACCGGACCCGACGACGACGAGGTCGTAACCTGCGAAATCGTCTTCAGTAATCTGTGCGGGGTTCGTGTGCGCGCTCACGGGCGTCGAGGGTACGCAGGTCGCTGACCCGGCCCGCACCCGACTATCACATTTCGGCCTACGACACACCTGGAAAGCAGTGCCTGCACCCGAGGACTTCTGGAGCTACTTCGCCGCGGTGGCCACCTACCTGGCCGTGCTGGCGGTCCCCGGCGGGGTCGTCGGGTGGGCCGCCGGCCTGCGCGGCTGGGCCCTGGCCGGGCTCGCGCCGCTGCTCAGCTACGCCATCACCGGCCTGGCCGGTCCGTGGCTCGCCATCGCGCACGTCCCGTACGGCCCGGCGAGCGTCGCCGTCTGCACCCTGCTGCTCGCCGCCGTGCTCTTC
>NZ_JAAGNB010000880.1:0-2293 GCF_010550475.1 Amycolatopsis sp. SID8362 | reverse complement strand
GGCGAACCCGGCCTCACCCGGCAGCGCGGCCGGGAAGCCGCTGTCGGGCACCTGCCGCCAGCTGCGGCCGCCGTCGAAGGTGGCCTGCACGCGGAACCGGCCGTCGACCGGGTCGCTCATCGCGAGGCCGCGCCACGGGTCGAAGAACGCCAGGCAGTCGTAGAACGCGGCCGCGTCGGTGTTCTGGAACGTCTGGCGCCAGTGCGCGCCGCCGTCGTCCGTCCGGTAGACGCGCGAGTCGGTGCCGGGGCCGATCGACAGGACCACGGCGTGGTCGGCATCGAAGGCCTCGACGTCGCGGAACTGGAGCGTCTCGGTGCCGGGCGGCCCGACGGACTTCCAGGTGGCCCCGCCGTCGGTGGTGCGCAGGACGGTCCCCTGCGTACCGCTCACCCACGCGACCCGCGCGCTGACCGCGGACAGGCCCCGGAACTGGGCGGTCACGCCGGTCGGCTTCAGCTCCCACGCCGGCGGGTGCTCACCCGCCGACGCCGGGGCCGCGAGCGAAACCAGCAGGGCGCACACGAGCAGCACGACACGCATGCGGGAGATCCTGCCGCACCCGCCCGGCGACTTTCGTAGGGAACACCGGGCGGGCGAGCCGGACTAGAGCGAGCTGATCAGGCGCTCCACGCGCTCGTCGACCGAGCGGAACGGGTCCTTGCACAGGACCGTGCGCTGGGCCTGGTCGTTCAGCTTCAGGTGCACCCAGTCGACCGTGAAGTCACGGCCCGCGGCCTGCGCGGCGGCGATGAAGTCGCCGCGCAGCTTCGCGCGGGTCGTCTGGGGCGGGGTGTCCTTGGCGGCCTCGATCTCGCCGTCGTCGGTGACCCGGCGGACCAGGCCCTTGCGCTGCAGCAGGTCGAAGATGCCCCGGCCGCGGCGGATGTCGTGGTAGGCCAGGTCGAGCTGCGCGATGCGCGGGCTGGACAGGTCCAGGTCGTGCTTGTGCCGGTAGCGCTCGACCAGCCGGTGCTTGATCGCCCAGTCGATCTCGGTGTCGATCTTGCCGAAGTCCTGCTGCTCGACGGCGTCCAGCGCGCGGCCCCACAGCTCGACGACGCGCTCGTTCGCCGGCGTCGAGCCGTTGTCCTTGAGGTGCTGGACGGCGCGGGCGTGGTACTCGCGCTGGATGTCCAAAGCCGACGCCTCGCGCCCGCCGGCCAGCCGCACCTGGCGGCGGCCGGTGAGGTCGTGGCTGATCTCGCGGATCGCCCGGATCGGGTTGTCCAGCGTGAAGTCGCGGAACTGGACGCCGGCCTCGATCATCTCCAGCACCAGGTTCGCCGAGCCGACCTTGAGCATGGTCGTCGGCTCGGCCATGTTCGAGTCGCCCACGATGACGTGCAGCCGCCGGTAGCGCTCGGCGTCGGCGTGCGGCTCGTCGCGGGTGTTGATGATCGGCCGCGAGCGGGTGGTCGCGCTCGAGACGCCTTCCCAGATGTGTTCCGCACGCTGGGAGAGGCAGTAGACCGCCCCGCGCGGGGTCTGGAGCACCTTGCCGGCACCGCAGATGAGCTGCCGGGTCACCAGGAACGGCAGGAGCACGTCCGCGATCCGGGAGAACTCACCCGCGCGGGTCACCAGGTAGTTCTCGTGGCAGCCGTAGGAGTTGCCCGCGGAGTCGGTGTTGTTCTTGAACAGGAAGATGTCGCCGCCGATGCCCTCGTCGGCGAGCCGCCGTTCGGCGTCGACCAGCAGGTCCTCGAGGATCCGCTCCCCGGCCTTGTCGTGCGTGACCAGCTGGACCAGGTCGTCGCACTCGGCCGTCGCGTACTCGGGGTGCGAGCCGACGTCGAGGTAGAGCCGGGAGCCGTTCGACAGGAACACGTTGGAGGAGCGTCCCCACGACACGACTCGCCGGAACAGGTAGCGCGCCACCTCGTCGGGCGAGAGCCTGCGCTGTCCGTGGAAGGTGCACGTGACCCCGAACTCGGTCTCGATGCCAAAGATCCGCCGCTGCATCCCACCAGAGTAGGCGCTGCACCCCCTCCGACGGTGCGCCGTTCGGGCGTCGACACGCCCCCGGTATGGCACAGACGGTGAAATCTCCCCGATTCAGGCACGATTGGAGCACTGCTCTTGACGACTCGGGGAAGGCGACTCGTTGACACACCAGCTCATCCAGGCCTTCCGGCGGGTCGGGCACACCGATCGCGCCCTCATGCGGCGCAGTGCCGCCCTGCCCGCCACGAAGGTCGACGACGCGCTGATGGCGTTGTCCCGATCGGCGAACAAGTCGCGCCTGTGGTGGGGGGTCGCGGCGCTGCTCGCGGCGCGGAAGGGCCCCACC
>NZ_JAAGNB010000841.1:0-3877 GCF_010550475.1 Amycolatopsis sp. SID8362 | reverse complement strand
GCGCAGCGGCGCACCGCCGCGCTTGTCGGTCGCGCCCGCGCTGCCGCGGACCCGGTTGACCACCTGCGCGACGTCCTGCCAGCCCACCCACCAGGCGAGCTTCGACGCGTAGCCGTCGCGGGCCGCGCGGTCCTTGATCGACGCCACCATCGGCACGGTCTTCTGCAGCGCCGCGACCTGGCCGTCGACCGAGTCGAGGTCGTAGTTCTTGAGCGTGCTGCGGATGACGAACTCGAACAGCGGGGTCCGCCGCGCGACCAGGTCCTTCACCGCGCTGTCGCCCTTGGCCAGGCGCAGCTCGCACGGGTCCATGCCGTCCGGCGCGACCGCGATGTACGTCTGGCCGGCGAACGTCTGGTCGCCCTCGAAGGCCTTCAAAGCGGCTTTCTGACCTGCTTCGTCGCCGTCGAACGTGAAGATGACTTCGCCGCGGAAGGCGTCGTCGTCCATCATCAGCCGGCGCAGCACCTTCATGTGGTCCTCGCCGAACGCCGTGCCCGACGACGCGACCGCCGTCGGCACGCCCGCCGCGTGCATCGCCATCACGTCGGTGTAGCCCTCGACCACGACGACCTGGTGCCGCTTCGCGATCTCGCGCTTGGCCAGGTCGAGGCCGAACATGACCTGGGACTTCTTGTAGATCGGCGACTCGGCGGTGTTGAGGTACTTCGCCGAGATCCGGTCGTCGTCGAACAGCCGCCGTGCGCCGAAGCCGACGACGTCGTTGCCGACGTCGCGGATCGGCCAGACCAGCCGCCGGTGGAAGCGGTCCATCGGGCCGCGCTGGCCCTCCTTCGACAGGCCCGCGGTGAGCAGCTCCTTGACCTCGAAGCCGCGGTTGAGCAGGAACTTCGTCAGCTTGTCCCAGCCGCCGGGCGCGTACCCGCAGCCGAACGTCTTCGCCGCGGCGGCGTCGAACCCGCGCTCGGACAGGAAGTCCCGCGCCGCGCGCGCTTCGTCGGTGAGCAGCTGCTCGGCGTAGAACTCCTGGGCGGCGCGGTGCGCCTCGACCAGCCGGGTGCGGCTGCCGCGGTCGCGCTGGATCGTCGCGCCGCCGCCCTCGTAGGTGAGCCGGATGCCGACGCGATCGGCCAGCCGCTCGACGGCTTCCACGAACGAGATCAGGTCGATCTTCTGGATGAACTTGATCACGTCGCCGCCCTCGCCACAGCCGAAGCAGTGGAAGGTGCCGTGCGTCGGGCGGACGTTGAACGACGGGGTCTTTTCGTTGTGGAACGGGCAGAGGCCCTTCAGGCTGCCCCCACCGGCGCGGCGCAGTGCCACGTACTCGCCGACGACCTCGTCGATCCGGTTCCGCTCGCGCACCTCCGCGATGTCGCTCTCCCGAATCCGTCCTGCCACGCCACCCACTCTAGTCTCGCCGTTTGCGGCACACTCGGGGCATGGTCTCCACGCCCACCGCCCAGGACACGCTGGCCACGGAGTTCGCCGAGCACCGGAGTCACCTGATCGGCGTCGCCTACCGGCTGACCGGCACCCGCGCCGACGCCGAAGACGCCGTCCAGGAGTCCTGGCTGCGGCTGGCCGGGCTCGACGACGCCGGCCGCGCGGCCATCCGGGACCTGCGGGGCTGGCTGACCACCGTCGTCGGCCGGATCTGCCTCGACCGGCTGAAGTCGGCCGCGGCCCAGCGCGAGAAGTACGTCGGCAACTGGCTGCCCGAGCCGGTCGTCACGCCGTTCGGGCGCCCGGTGAGCGAAGACCCACTGGACGTCGCCGTGCGGGACGACGGGCTGCGGATGGCCGCGCTGGTCGTGCTCGACAAGCTGACCCCGGAGCAGCGCGTCGCGTTCGTGCTGCACGACGCCTTCTCCGTGCCGTTCGCCGAGATCGCGGACGCGCTCGGCGTCTCGGTCGAGGCCGCGCGCCAGCACGCGTCCCGCGGCCGCAAGGCACTGGCCGACGCCGACCCGCCGCCGCGCGCGCCCCTGGAGGACCAGGCGAAGATCCTCGAGAAGTTCGTCATCGCGCTGCAGGCGGGCGACATCCGGGCGATGACCGAGCTGCTGGCGCCGGACGTCGTGCTCGTCGGCGACTCGGACGGCAAGGGCCGCACCGCCCGCCAGCTCATCCTGGGCCCGGACAAGATCGCCCGGTTCTTCATCGGCCTCACCCGCAAGTACGCGCCCGGCATGGTCGAGCGCGGCGCGCCGGTGCTGGTCAACGGCGACCTGGGGATGTACCTGCCGCCGATGCCGGGTCGCGACGGCTTCCTCGCCCTCGACGAGCACGTCCAGTCGGTCAGCATCCGCGACGGGAAGATCGTGGCGATCTACGACATCGTGAACCCGGACAAGCTGACCCGGATCACGCGTCCCGGCGACGAGCCCGCGTGATCCCGGCCGCCAGCAGCAGCGCGGCGAAGGCGCCGAAGTAGGCCAGCGCCCAGCCCGGGGGCAGCGGCGAGTCCGACAGCACCGCGGCGTTGCCGCCGTCCCGGCCCGCGTTCGCCTCGCCGGTGCCGCTGAGGAACTTCGTGACGGCGTTCAGCGGCAGCCACCGGTGGATCGCCTGCCCGGCCCGCGGGATCAGCTGGACGACGTTCTCCGCCATCAGCGGGTACGCGACGAGCACCGCAACCGCGCCGGCGGTGTGGCGCACGAGCAGGCCGACGCCGACCCCGCAGCCGGCGGCCAGCGCGAACACCGGGCCGGTGCCGGCGACGATCGTCCAGTCCGCGACGCTGTCGAGGGCCAGGTCGGCGTCCGGGGCGAGCACCCGCGCGACCAGCCAGGCCGCGAACGCGGCCGCTTCGCCGATCCCGAACGCGTACCCGGCGACGAGCGCGGCCTTGGCCAGCAGCACCGGAGTCCGGCCGGGCACGGCCTGGAAGGTGCCGTGGATCGTGCCGGAGTGGTACTCGCTGGTCACCGCGAGCGCGCCCAGCACCAGCACCGCGACCAGCGCGAGCTGGTAGCCGAACTGGGTGCTCGCGACGGTCGGCGGCAGCCGGGACTCGGTGGCGGTCAGCGCCGTGAGCGCGGCCGGGAAGGCCAGCGCGACGAGCGCGAAGAGACCGCACACCCAGGGCGTGGCGATGCTGAAGAGCTTGATCCGTTCACTGGCGACGAGGTGCATGCGGGGAACGGTCCCGCGGCGGACCCCGGTGGCGCGTCCACCCGGGGTCCGATCCTCCGCGTCCTACGGGAGCGGGACGCGGCAGGCGTCGCCCGAGGTGAAGCCCTGGTCGACGATGCCGAGCGCGCTGTTCATCCGGGCGCGGGAGTTCTCGAGCGCGATCTGGTAGGTCAGCTCGACGACGCCTTCGCGGCCGAACTCGCGCTCCAGCTCGGCGACCTGCTCGTCGGTGACGGTGACCTGCTCGCCGGACATCGCGTCGGCGTAGGCGATCGCGAGCCGTTCCTGGCGGCTGAACGCGGGTGAGGTCGCGTAGTCGTCGATCTTCTTCAGCCGTTCGATGTCCAGGCCGTCGTGCTTCTGCAGCATCGTGCCGAAGTCGACGCACCACGAGCAGCCGATGCGGGTCGCGACCCGGTAGACGGCGAGTTCCCGGACGTTGACCGGCAGCCGCCGGGACGCGCGTTCCACCAGCAGCTCGTGCACGACGTTCGCGCGCAGCAAGCCGGGGTGGTGCGCGACGACGGCCATCGGCTCGGGCACGGCGCCGTAGCGGCGGCCGGCGATCCGGTAGAACAGCTTGAGGACCGGCCCGGCTTCGGTGCTCTTCTTCGCGGTGATGCGCGGCATTTCCGTTCTCCTTCGTCTCGGTTACGAGGAGGACGAGACGGCTTCGGGAGACGTGACAGCGGGCGCTGTGAGCCACGCCACCAGCAGGACCGCGGCCGCGCCCGCGAACACGACGGTCAGGCCCGGCGCGGCCAGCCCGCCGGTCGTC
>NZ_JAAGNB010000793.1:0-3003 GCF_010550475.1 Amycolatopsis sp. SID8362 | reverse complement strand
CCGCCGAACGCCACCACCGTCCCATCGCCCAGCCGATCCGCCTGGGCGAGCTCGCCGACGCGAAGGAGAACGAGGCATGAAGACCCGTGACCTCGGGGGCGTGGTCGTCGCCGCCGCCCTGCCGTACCGGGCGGACGACCGCGCGCCCGCCGGGCTGGCCGTCGACTACGACGCCTACGCCGAGCACTGCCGCTGGCTGGTCGAAAACGGCTGCCGCGGGGTCGGCCCGAACGGCTCGCTCGGCGAGTACTCCTCCCTCACCGACGAAGAACGGCGCCGCGTCGCGCGCACCGCGATCGAGGCCGTCGGCGACGACGGCCTCGTGGTCGTCGGGGTGCACGGCCCCGGCGCGCACCAGGCGCGGTACTGGGCCGAGGCGGCGGCCGAGGACGGCGCGGACGGCGTCCTGTGCCTGCCGCCGACGCTCTACCGCGCCAACCGCGGCGAGGTGCTCGCGCACTTCGAAGCCGTCGCCTCGGTCGGGCTGCCGGTGATGGTCTACAACAACCCCTTCGACACCAAGGTCGACCTCACGCCGGACCTGCTCGCGGAGATCGCGCGGATCGACAACGTCGTGGCGGTCAAGGAGTTCTCCGGTGACGTCCGGCGCGTGCTGGAAATCCGTGAGCGCGCGCCGGAACTGGCCGTGATCGGCGGGGCCGACGACGTCGTCCTGGAGAGCCTGCTGATGGGGGCGACCGGCTGGTTCGCCGGGTTCCCCAACGTCTTCCCGGCCGAGTCGGTCCGCCTCTTCGAACTCGCCACCGCGGGCAAGCTCGACGAAGCGAAGGCGTTGTACGAGCCGCTGGTGGCCGCGTTCCGCTGGGACTCGCGCACCGAATTCGTGCAGGCGATCAAGCTCGGCATGGACCTGGTCGGCCGCTACGGCGGGCCGTGCCGGCCACCCCGCGGGCCGCTCTCGGACGTCCACCGCGAGCAGGTCCGCGCCGACATGGGCCGCGCGCTGGCCGCGCTGGGGGTGGCGTAGATGCGGTCCTCGCGCGCGATCACCGCGGTCGATTCGCACACCGAAGGCATGCCGACGCGGGTGGTGACCGGCGGCGTCGCCCCGATCCCCGGCGCCACGATGGCCGAGCGGCGGCGGTACTTCATGGCCGAGCTGGACCACATCCGGCAGTTCCTGATGCACGAGCCGCGCGGTCACTCCGCGATGAGCGGCGCGATCCTGCAGCCGCCGTGCCGCGCCGACGCGGACTGGGGCGTGGTGTACATCGAGGTGTCGGGCTGCCTGCCGATGTGCGGCCACGGCACGATCGGCGTCGCGACGGTGCTGGTGGAGACCGGCATGGTCGAGGTGACCGAGCCGGTGACCGTGGTGCGCCTGGACACCCCGGCCGGGCTGGTGCACGCCGAGGTGACCGTCCGCGACGGGCGCGCCGAACGGGTCAAGCTGCGCAACGTCGCTTCGTTCCTCGCCGAGCGCGACGCCGTGGTTTCCGTGCCTGGCCTCGGCGACGTCCGCTACGACCTCGCCTACGGCGGCAACTTCTACGCCATCCTCGAACTGTCCCAAGTGGACATCTCGTTCGACCGGGCCGAGAAGGACCGGATCCTGGGCGCCGGCCTGGACATCATGGCCGCGATCAACGAGCAGCGGCCGCCGAAGCACCCCGAGGACCCGCTGATCGGCGGCTGCAAGCACGTCCAGTTCCTCGCGCCGGGCTCGGACGCGCGGGCGTCGCGAAACGCGATGGCCATCCACCCCGGCTGGTTCGACCGCTCGCCGTGCGGCACCGGCACGTCCGCCCGGATGGCGCAGCTGCACGCCCGCGGCGAGCTGCCGCTGCACACGCCGTTCGAGAACAGCTCGTTCATCGGCACGACGTTCACCGGCGAACTGGTGGGGGAGACCGAGGTGGGCGGCGTGCCGGCGGTGATCCCGGAGTTCTCGGGCCGGGCGTGGATCACCGGCACCGCCACCTACCTGCTGGACCCGGCGGACCCGTTCCCGGCGGGCTTCGTGCTCTAAGCGGCGAGCTGGTCGTCGTCCCGGGCGGCTCGCCGGGCGCCGCGCAGGACGCGCAGCGCCAGGCGGGGCCGCATCAGAGCCTGCGGTGGGTCGATCAGGCCGGCGACGCGCATGAAGGCGTTCGTCACCTCGGCATCGCGCGTCGCCGCGGACTGGACACGGGCGACGTAGGCGTTGCCGAGGTGCGTCTTGACGCTGCGGCGGCCGGTCACGCCCGGGAACGCCAGGTCGCCGCCCGCCGCGATCTCCCACGGCGCGTCGATCACGCGGGCCGCGTCGGCGAAGAACGCGGCGGGGCGGAGCGTGCCGCCGAGGTGCCGCCGCAGTGTCCGGGCCTGCAACGCCGCCGCGGTCATGCCCTGGCCGTACACCGGGTTGAACACGCAGAACGCGTCGCCGACGACGAGGAAGCCGTCCGGGACCCGCGGCAGCAGCTCGTAGTGGCGCCGCGTGCTCGCCGGGAAGCGGAAGCAGACGGGTTCGGTCAGCGGTTCCGCGTCCGCGATGGCGTCGTGGACGTCCGGCACGGGCAGGGACTTCGCGTACGCCAGGAACCCTTCGGGGTCCGTCGGCGGGTGGTCGCCCAGCAGGCCGGTGAGCGACAGCAGGCACTCGTCGCCGCCGAGGGTGTGGAAGAACGCCCCGCGCGGGTGGCCCGGCGTGGCGATCACGTTGATCGACTGCTCGTCGGTGAACGGGTTCGCGCGCAGCCGGTAGCGGCGGCTCGTGTACGCCAGGTCGACCTTGACGCGCTCCACGGGCACTTCCGGGTAGCCCAGCGCGCTCAGCCACTTGGGAGCCCGCGAGCCGCGGCCGGTGGCGTCGACGACGAGGTCGGCGTCGAGGCGCCGCGGGGTGCTGCCTCCGGCGCGTTCCTGGACGTGGACGCCGGTCACCCGGCTCCCGTCCGCGGTCGCCGCGAGGCCGGCGATGTCGTGGCCCGCCAGGAACTCCACGTTCGGCAGCGCGGCGACGCGGGCCCGCACGTGGTGCTCCAGCACCGGCCGCGCGGC
>NZ_JAAGNB010000754.1:0-2001 GCF_010550475.1 Amycolatopsis sp. SID8362 | reverse complement strand
ACACTCGGCGAGCTGCTGCCGGACCTCGACGCGGCGAGCCTGGACGCCGTCCGGGCCGCGTTCACCGACCAGCTCGGCCCGGAAGCGCCGGAGTCCGCGATCGGGCTGGTGCCCAACCTCGCGGCGTCGCGGCTGGCCAACCGCCTCGACCTGCGCGGCCCGGCGTACACAGTGGACGCCGCGTGCGCGTCCTCGCTGATCGCCGTCGACCACGCCGTCCGGGAACTCGCCAGCGGACGCTGCGACGTCGTCCTCGCCGGCGGCGTGCACCACTGCCACGACATCACCTTCTGGAGCGTGTTCACCCAGCTCGGCGCGCTGTCGCCGACCGAGCGCATCCGGCCGTTCCACCGCGACGCCGACGGCGTGCTCATCGGCGAAGGCACCGGCGTCGTCGTGCTCAAGCGCCTCGCCGACGCCGAACGCGACGGCGACCGCGTCTACGCCGTGATCACCGGGACCGGCGTCGCTTCCGACGGGCGGACCGCGAGCCTCGCCAACCCGGACTCCGGCGGTCAGGTCCGCGCGGTCCGCCAGGCCTGGGCCGCGGCCGGGCTCGACCCCGCCGCGCCGGACTCGCTCGGCCTCCTGGAAGCCCACGGCACCGCGACCCCGGCCGGCGACGCGGCCGAACTCGCGACGCTGCAAGAGGTCTTCGGCACGCGGGGCGAAGCGGTCCTCGGCTCGGTCAAGTCGATGATCGGGCACACCATGCCCGCGGCCGGCATCGCCGGGCTGGTCAAGGCCGCGCTGGCCGTGCACCACGGCGTCCTGCTGCCCACCCTGCACTGCGACGACCCGCACCCCGGCCTCGCGCGGACCCGGTTCTCCACTTTGGACACCGCGAAGGACTGGGACGCGGCCGTGCGCCGGGCCGGGGTCAACGCGTTCGGGTTCGGCGGGATCAACGCCCACGTCGTGCTGGAACAGGCCCCGGGCCGCCCGCAGCCCGCGGCGGTCGTCCGCGAGCCGGAGCGGGTGCTGCGCCTGGCCGCCCGCGGCGTCGACGAGCTGCGTGATCTCCTGGACGCGCCCGGAACGCCGCCGATCGGCGAGGGCCCGGTCCGGCTGGGCATCGTCGACCCGACGGAGAAGCGCCTGGCACTGGCCAGGAAGGTCCTCACCCGCGGCCGGCCCTGGCGCGGCCGCAACGACATCTGGTTCGCCGACCGCCCGCTGCTCGGCCCGGGCGGCGGGAAGGTCGCGTTCGTGTTCCCCGGCCTGGAGTCGGAACTGGCGCTGAACTGCGGGGACGTCTCCCGCCACTTCGGGCTGCCGTGGCAGCACGCGGACGTCGAAGTCGGCGACGTCGGCCGCCAGGGCACGGCGGTCTTCGAGCTGGGACGGCTGCTCCACGCCGCGCTCGGCCGCCTCGGCGTCGTCCCGGACGCGGTCGCCGGGCACAGCCTGGGGGAGTGGACGGCGATGGCCGTCGCCGGCGTGCACGCTCAAGGCGAGGTCGACGCGTTCCTCGCCGGGTTCGACCCCGACGCGCTCGTCGTCCCCGGCCTCGCCTTCGCCGCGATCGGCGCGCCCGCGCCGAAGGTCACCGAGGAACTGGCCGGGCGCACGGACGTCGTGCTCTCCCACGACAACTCGCCCAACCAGGCCATGATCTGCGGCCCCGCCGCCGCCGTGGCCGCGCTCGTCACCCGCTTCCGCGACGCCGGGATCGTCGCGCAGGTGCTGCCGTTCCGCTCCGGGTTCCACACGCCGATGCTGCGGCCCTACCTCGGCCCGATCCGCGACGCGGCCGCCCGGTTCACCCTGCACCCGCCGCGGCTGCCGATCTGGTCGGCGACGACGGTCGCCCAGTACCCGGCCGCCGAAGCGGACGTCCGCGAGCTGTTCGTGCGGCACCTGCTGGAACCGGTCCGCTTCCGCCCGCTCGTGCGGGCGCTGCACGCCGCCGGGTTCCGCGCGTTCGTCCAGGTCGGCGCGGGCCAGCTCGGCTCGCTCGTCGGCGACACCCTGCACGGCGAGGAACACCTGGTCGTGGCG
>NZ_JAAGNB010000703.1:0-3121 GCF_010550475.1 Amycolatopsis sp. SID8362 | reverse complement strand
GGTGCTGCTGCGCGTCGAGGGCCTGGACGACGACACGTTCGCGGGGGTGCTGGCGGTCCGGAGCCTGGCCGAGCCGAGCCTGGTGGTGGAGGCGGCCACGCTCTGGGACGCGCCGGACGCGGTCCTGAACCGCCTCGGCGACCAGGTCGAAACGCAGCTGCTGCTCGGCCTGCGCCGCGGGGCGCGGGCGTGGGCGCCGCTGGGCCGCGTGCTGGCCGAGCCGGCCCCGGCGTCACTGGTCCTGTCCGACGAAGAGGTCGTCGACCTCCTCACCGACGGCGCCCGCGAGCTGGGCGGCGCGGGCATCGAGGTGCTCTGGTCGAAGGGCCTGTTCGCGGGCGAGGTGAAGGCGAAGGCGAGCGCGACCCAGGCCCCGGCGAGCGTCGCGGGACCGGAGTTCGCCTTGCGTTCGCTGCTGGAGTTCCGCTGGCAGCTCAGCCTGGGCGGCGAGCAGCTGACAGCGGCGGAAGTGGCCGCGCTCGCCGAGGCGAAGCGCCCGCTGGTCCGCCTGCGCGGCCAGTGGGTCCGGGTGGACCCGCAGCTGCTGGCCCGCGTCCGCGCCCGCCCCCGCAAACTGGAGGCAGCCGAAGCCCTGGCGGCGGCCCTGACGGGCGAACTGGACCTGGACGGCGAACGCATCGAGTTCGCGGCACCCCCGGCCCTGGGCGGCCTGGCTTCCCGCATCCGCGACCGGGCGGACGCCGCGATCCCGGCGCCCCCGGGGTTGCAGGCGACGCTGCGGCCGTACCAGCAGGCAGGGCTGTCCTGGCTGGCCACGATGACGGAGCTGGGGTTGGGTGCGTGCCTGGCCGACGACATGGGCCTGGGGAAGACGATCCAGCTGATCGCCCTGCACCTGCACCGCCGCGCCCTGGCACGGTCTGCGCCGCAGGTCGGCAGCCGAGCCGCGCTGCTCGCGACTGAGCCCGGCTCCACCGGCGCCGAGTCTCGCCCTACCGGTGCTGATCCCCGCCGCAGTGGCGCAGGGCCGCAGCCAGCCGGCGGCGAGCCCACACCCGGCGGAGCTGAGTCCGCGACCGGTGCCGATGCCCATTTCCGTGCCGCCGATTCCGCACTTCCTGGCAGCGACTTACCGCCTGGCGCCGAGCCCGCCTCCGCCGGGGCCGAGTCGCAGACGGCCAGTGCTGATGCGCAGCCCGCTGCCGCCGAGTCCGAGTCTGGCGCCGTGCCCGCAGTCGAGCCTCGGCTCACCGGCGCCGACACTCCGCCCACCGGCTCGCTGCCTGCCGCCGATTCCGCACCTGCCGGCAGCGACCTGCAGTCCGGAGCCGAGCCGCAGCCCGCCGGCGCCGATGCCCAGCCCACCTCGGCCATCGGCGCGTACCGATCGGCTGGCGTCGATGCCCCGCTTACCGGCGGCGAGCCCGTGCCCGGGGGAGCTGAGTCCTCGACTGTTGCCGATGCCCAGCCCCCTGCCGCCGAGCCCGATGCCGTGCCCGCGGCCGAGCCGCAGCTGGCCCGTGCCGAGTCTGCTACCGCCGAGCCCCAACTCTTCGGCGGGCCCACCCTCGTTCTCTGCCCCACCTCCCTCCTCGGCAACTGGGAGCGCGAGTTCGCCCGTTTCGCCCCCGAAATCCCCGTCCGCCGGTTCCACGGCGGCAGCCGTCACCTCGACGACCTCGCCCCCGACGAAGTCGTCCTCGCCACCTACGGCGTCCTCCGCCGCGACCGCGAGACGCTGTCCGAAGTGGACTGGGGCCTGGTCGCCGCGGACGAAGCGCAGCACGTCAAAAACCCGCTGTCCGCCACCGCCAAGGAACTCCGCAAGATCCCCGCCCGGGCGAAAGTCGCCCTCACCGGCACCCCGGTCGAAAACCGGCTCACCGAACTGTGGTCCATTGTGGACTGGACCACCCCCGGCCTGCTCGGCCCGCTCGACCGCTTCCGCCGCACCGTCGCCAAACCGATCGAGCGCGACCGCGACAAGGAAGTCACCGAACGGCTCGCCGCCACCGTCCGGCCGTTCCTCCTCCGCCGCCGCAAGACCGACCCCGACATCGCGCCGGAGCTGCCGCCCAAGACCGAGACCGACCGGTTCGTCCCGCTCACCGCCGAGCAGACCACCCTGTACGAAGCCGTCGTGCGCGAGAACCTCGCCGAGATCCGGGAGTCGCAGGGCATCAAGCGGCGTGGCCAGGTGCTGCAACTGCTCACCGAACTGAAGCAGATCTGCAACCACCCGGCGCAGTTCCTCAAGGAACCGCACGGCGCGCTCACCGGCCGCTCCGGCAAGCTCGCGGCCTTCGAAGAACTGCTGGACGTCATCCTCGACGAAGGCGAGAGCGTCCTCGTGTTCAGCCAGTACGTCCAGCTCTGCCGGCTGCTCGAACGCCGCCTCCAGGAGCGGGGGCTGCCCACCGAAGTCCTCTCGGGGGACAGCTCGCCGTCGAAGCGGCAGGACATGGTCGACCGGTTCCAGGCCGGCGAGATCCCCGTGTTCCTGCTTTCGCTGAAGGCCGGCGGGGTCGGGCTCAACCTGACCCGCGCCACCCACGTCATCCACTACGACCGCTGGTGGAACCCCGCGGTCGAAGACCAGGCCACCGACCGCGCCTACCGGATCGGGCAGGACCGGCCCGTCCAGGTGCACCGGCTGATCGCCGAAGGGACCCTCGAAGAGCGGATCGCCGAGGTGCTCGAGAAGAAGCGCGGGCTGGCCGAGTCGATCGTCGGCGCGGGGGAGGACTGGATCACCGAGCTGTCCGACGACGCGCTCGCCGATCTGGTCCGGCTCGGGAGCGGGTGATGCCGCCGCGGCGGAACTTCGGCACCACCTGGTGGGGGCGGGCCTGGGTCGACGCGCTGGAGCAGCGGGCGAAGCTCGACCCGAACCGGCTGCCGCGCGGCCGGACGTACGCGCGCAAGGGCACGGTCACCGAGCTGCACTTCGGCGCCGGGGCGATGACGGCGCGGGTGCGCGGCAGCCGTCCCGAGCCCTACAAAGTCACCATCGCCATGCGCACCTTCACCGACGGCGAGTGGGACACCCTGCTCGGCGTGGTCGGCACGCGGCTCGGGCACGCCGCGGCGCTGCTCGACGGCGAACTGCCGGGCGCGCTCGCCGAGCAGGCCCGTGAGGCGGGCGCCGACCTCCTGCCGG
>NZ_JAAGNB010000644.1:0-2986 GCF_010550475.1 Amycolatopsis sp. SID8362 | reverse complement strand
ATGTCCGGCGCGCCGACGCCGAACGCGGCCGGGTCCATCGCGAGCCGCCACCCTCCCTCGGTCTCGCGAAGCCCGGCCGGGTCCGCGGGCGCGATCCCGAGCAGCCCGGACACCTTCAGGTACGCCTGCTCGGCGTCCTCCCGCTTCTCGAACACCCGCGGCGGCTTGGCCGCGAAGCTCGCCGCGCGCCCGAGGTCGTCCTGGCTCCACTCGACCTTCACCCCGAGCGCCAGCACGCCCGCGACCTCGACGTCGTACTTCCCGGACGCCAGTTCCAGCGCCAGCACCCCGCCGAGCGAATGGCCGGCGACGACGTACGGGCCCTTGCCCGGCAGCGCGCGGGCGACGGCGGCGGTGAGCGTCTCGAAGCTGTAGTGCGGCAGCGGCGAGGACGGACCGTGGCCGGGCAGGTCGGGCACCAGGACCCGCCGGGGCAGCGGCGGGGTGAAGTGGGCCCACACGGCGCCGGTCGCGCCCAGGCCGTGCAGGAGGAGGACGGCCGGTTCGCCCTCGCCGCCGGTGCGCATGTTCAGGGTGTCCATCCGCGCAGCTTCCCAAATTGTCGGTGGGCGCGGCTAGGGTCGGCGGCGTGACGATCACCGATCCGGACACCTACGTGCGAGGTGTCCCGTACGAGGAGCTGGCGCGGCTGCGGCGCGCCGGCCCGGTGGTGCGCGTCGACGACTTCTGGGCCGTGCTCGGGCACGCCGAAGTGCGGCGGGTGCTGCGCGACCCGGCGGCGTTCTCGTCGCAACTGGGCGGGACGCAGATCCGCGACGCGGCCGACCTCGCGTACGTGCGCCGGATGATGCTGAACATGGATCCGCCGGAGCACGGCAGGCTGCGCGGGCTGCTGACGAAGGCGTTCACGCCGCGGGCCGTCGCGAAGCTGACTTCGCAGATCGAGAGGTGGGCGCGGGATCTCGTCGCTTCGGTCGCGGACCGGGGCGAGTGCGACTTCGCCGCGCTGGCCGCCGATCTGCCGCTGATCACCCTGGCCGGGGTGTTCGGCGTGCCGGAGCAGGACCGGCGGCTGATGTACGACTGGAGCAACCGCGTGATCGGCTACCAGGACGCCGAGTACGCGGCCAGCTCGACGGTTTCGGTCTCGGAGGTGAGCGACCTGGCGCGGGCCGCGCTCGCCGTGCGGCCGTCGCCGGGGCCGGACGGCTCGATGCCGGATCCGCGAACGCGGGCGGGGATGCCGGATCTCTACGCGTACGCGAACGCGCTGGGCGAGTACAAGCGCTCGCACCCGGGTGACGACGTGATGAGCAACCTCATGCGGCACGTCGGCGACGACGGCGGGCGCGTCTCGCTCGCCGAGTTCGAGAACCTGTTCTGGCTGTTTTCCGTGGCGGGCAACGAAACCCTGCGCAACGGCCTGCCGGGCGGCATGCTCGCGCTGCTCTCGCACCCCGCCGAATACCGGCGGCTGCTGGCGGACCGGTCGCTGCTGCCGTCGGCGGTCGAGGAGATGCTCCGGTGGTGGACGCCTGTGATGCACTTCAGGCGCACCGCGGTTTCCGACGTCCGGCTGTCCGATGTGGACATCCGCGCCGGGGACAAGGTGGTGGTGTGGTTCTCTTCGGCCAACCGGGATCCCGCGGTGTTCGACTCACCGGACACGTTCGACATCAGCCGCACGCCGAACGACCACCTCACCTTCGGCCACGGCCCGCACTTCTGCCTCGGCGCGCACCTGGCCCGCGTGCAGCTGCGGGCGATGTTCGGCGCGGTCTTGGATCTCCTCGGTCCCGTCTCCTTGGCGGGGGATCCGGTGCGGCTGCGGTCGAACTTCCAGAACGGCTTGAAGTCGCTGCCGATCCGGTGGTCCCGCTGATGGAGATCCGGGAGATGCGGGCGTTCGTCGCGGTGGTCGAAGCCGGGACGATGTCGAAGGCGGCGAGGCAGCTGCACGTCAGCCAGCCGGCGCTGTCGCAGACGATCACGGCGCTCGAACGGCGGCTGGGCCTCCAATTGCTGGTACGCACGAGCACCGGCGTGCGGGCCACCGACGCCGGGACGACGTTGCTCGGCGAGGCCCGGGCGGTGCTGGCGCGCCACGACCAGGCCCTCGCCGCGCTGGCACGCCACACCACGACAGGCGTGCTGCGCGTCGGCGTCCCGCTGGAGCTGCCGCCGGAACTGCTGCCCTCGGCTCTCGCGCGGCTGGCGGCGGCTTACCCGGAGACGCGGGTGCAGGCCCGGCACCTGTCGTCGGTGGCGCAGGTGACGGCGCTGCGCGCGGGTGAGCTGGACGTCGGGCTGGTGCGCGAACGCCCGCCGGGGCCCGACCTGGACGCGGTGCTCGTGGTGGCGGAGGACGTCGGCGTCCTGCTGGCCGCGGACCTCGCGGAGAAGCTGGGTTCGCCGGTCCGGCTGGAGGACCTGGCCGGGCTGGAGTGGTTCGCGTTCGCCCGGGCGGGCAGCCCGGCCTGGTACGACGAGCTGGCGGCGATCCTGCGCAGCCACGGCCTCGACGTCGGCCCGGAGGTCCCGGAAGAGCAGCGGCTGATCGTCGAGCTGAAGATCCCGGCGGTCAACTCGGGCGGGGCGTACGCGTTCGCCCCGCCCGAGTGGCCGTACCCGCTGCCGGACACGGTGCGGTGGGTGCCACTGGCGGGCACCCCGATCGTCCGGCGGACGTGGGCGGTCTGGCCCGCGGCGTCGCACCGGCGTGACGTCGCGGAGTTCGTCGCCGCGCTGGAGGACTATCGAGCGGACTGATCGCGGGCATAAGCGATGCCGAACGCTTCGCCGGAAGCCCTTTGGCGGGTCTCGCGCTTGAACCCTCCGACCGGGGAGACACCCGGGTCTTCGGAGGAGTTGAACGATGAGTGCAGATCTGTCCGGGTCTCTGTCCGGGTCGACGGCGCTGGTGACCGGCGGGACGAGCGGCATCGGCCGCGCGACGGCGACCACGCTGGCCGGGCTCGGCGCCCACGTGGTCCTGTCCGGCCGGGACGCGGCGCGCGGAGCCGAG
>NZ_JAAGNB010000593.1:0-2867 GCF_010550475.1 Amycolatopsis sp. SID8362 | reverse complement strand
GGGCAGCCGGGCCGCGGCGAGGCCGCGCTGGCCCGGCTCGCCGAACTCGAGCTCACCGGGCGCCTGGACGCCCCGGCCGGCCGGGAGCTCGCGGTGGTGCTGCTGCACTCCGCGGTGCTGTCCGGCAGCGTGCCGGTCGACGACGTCGAGACCGTCCTCAAGCGACTGATCAGCGAAGAACCGCTCGACCCGCGCCACGCCTACACGTCCTTGCCGCTGCTGGTGTCCACTGCGGTCCTCGCCGACCGCGCCGCCGTGCTCGAGCCCGCGCTGACCGCGGCCGCGCAGGCGGCGCAGGAGCACTGGCCGGACACCGCGCCGCTGATCGCCGCCGAGCTGGCGGAAGTCAAGCTGGCGCAAGGGGAGCTGGCCAAGGCGCGGCGGATCGCGCTCGGCGTCCTGGACGGCACCGACCACGAAGCCTGGCCGGACGCGCTCGCCCGGTCCGTCACCACCCTCGCCCAGATCGCTTTGGAGACACAGGATCCCGAGCTCGGCGAACGCCTGCTGGGCACGCCGATGGACGGCACCGACCACCGCGTGTTCGCCGCGCGGCGGCTGACCCGCGGGATGATCGACCTGGTCCGCGGCGACCCGGCGACGGCGCTGGGCCGGTTCCTCGACTGCGGGCGGCGCCTGGAACGCGAGGGCTGGGTCAACACACCCCAGTACCCGTGGCGGATCTGGGCGGCGCTGGTGCGCCAGCGGCTCGGCGACCTCGCCGCGGCCCAGGCGCACGCGGCCGAAGAGGACCAGTTCGCGCAAGCCTGGGGAACCGCGCTGAGCGTCGGGCGTTCCCTGCGCCTGCAAGGGATGCTGACCGGTGGCGTGGACGGCATCGCGCTGCTGCAGGAGGCGGCGGGCATCCTGCGCGAGTCGGAGAACGTTGTCGAGCGCGCCCGCACCGCCGTCGTGCTGGGTGCCCGGCTGCTCGACGCCGGCCTGCCCGACGGCGAAGAACTGCTGGCCGAGGGCCGGGAACTGGTCAAGGCGATCGGCGCGTCCTGGTTGGACGGCAGCGGCGAAACCGAGCTGAACGGCCCCGTGCTGCGGTTTTCTGGCGACAGCCTGGGGAACCTCACCAAGACCGAAGCCGCGGTCGCGCGGCTCGTCGTCCAGGGCTGGACGAACCAGCGGATCGCCGATTCCCTCGGCGTCACCCGGCGCGCGGTGGAGAAGAACCTCACCGGCACCTACCGCAAGCTCGAGGTCAGCGGCCGCGCCGAGCTCATCGAGCGGCTCGGCGCGCTCGACCAGGAGAGCTGAATCCCACCTGATGTGGCATTGGGTGCGTTACGGTTCGAGGCCCCGGCAGCCACGCCCGGCGGACCGGCGGTTGAAGTGTTGTGAGTGACTCTTTCCTGTCGTCCGACGACAGGAAAGAGTCATTCACAACACCGGCATCGGCGGAGCGCCCGAGCCACGGCGGAGCTTAGGTCGGCAAAGACAGTTCGCCAGAACCCCACTGAACACTCACGACACCCCGCACCCCGCACTACGACGCGCGGGGTTCGGTACGCGGGTGCGGTGCGGGGTGCGGGGGTACGGACCCCCTTTTCGCCGGATTTCCCAGGTCAGGAGCCAAAAGGGCAACGCCGTTGCCCGCACGTGCCCGGGTTCGGTACCGCACCGCACCGCACGGCGGTCCGTACCTCCGTACCCCCACCGCCCCCGCACCACAGTGTTAAGACCGGGTGTCCGGATTGTGTTGCCCGGGATAATCAAGCGTGCATAACATGATCTGCATCACCCCGGAGACACGGCTCGACGAATGACTCGCAGCCGGCGGCCTTCTCGCCCCCGGGGCTTCAGCTTCCAGCCGGAGAAAGGAATGCCTTCATGAGTGCGGACGTTGCGGATCTGGCTGTGGGTGCCGAGGTGGCCGTGGTCGTGGACCGGGCTGCCCGGACCGCCCCCCGCAAGCCCGCGCTGCGGGCGATCACCCCCGAAATGTGCATGGTGAACCTCGACCATCGGTTGCGGATCGTGTCGGCCAGCATGGAGTTCTTCCGCGTCTTCGAGCGCAGCTCGGACGCGGTCACCGGCACCGGTCTCTGCGACCTGCTGCACCCCAGCGTCCGGAGCAAGGTCGAGAACCAGCTGCGCCTGCTGGCCCGCGGTGAGCGAAGCCGGTTCGTCGAGCGGATCCTCGTGATGCGCGAGAACGGCACGACGCTTTCGGGCGAGTTCATCGGGTCGACGGTGCACGGCGTCGGCGACCGGCTCGACAGCCTGACGGTCGTGTTCCGGCCCGACAAGAACGAGCGCGGCAACCAGGTGGCGTGCAGCAAGAAGAAGATCCTGTCCGAGATCGACGCCCGCATCCTCGAAGGGGTCGCCTCCGGCGTCTCCACGATCCAGCTCGCGGCCAACCTCTACATGAGCCGCGGCGGCGTGGAGTACCACGTGACGACGCTGCTGCGGAAGATGAAGGTGAAGAACCGGCCGGCGCTGATCTCGAAGGCGTACTCCATGGGCATCTTCGGGGTCGGGTCGTGGCCTCCCCGTGCGCTGCCGGACTTCGTTCGGTGATGGGGACGTGGCCGCGATGGGTGCGACGAGGCTCCCGGACGAACTGACCCACCGGGCAAGAGCGATGCTGCGCGCGGTCGCGGCCGGGCGGGCGGAAATCGCGTGCAGCTGCGAGCCCGACCTCTACATCGACGGGCTGGTGTGCTGCGACCAGTACACCGCTCACGAGCTCGCGCACCGCGGCCTGCTGGTCCCGGCGGGGCCGGGCCGGGTGGGGCAGCGGGTGCGGGCCCGGCTGACGCGAGCGGGAGCCGCGGCGCTCGGGACGGTGGGCGAAGCGGCGTGACGTGCGGAAACGGCTTGGCGGGCCGGGTGACCTTCGGAGAATCGGAGGG
>NZ_JAAGNB010000550.1:0-1314 GCF_010550475.1 Amycolatopsis sp. SID8362 | reverse complement strand
CGACCGGCCGGGAGCGGCACGCCCGCTGCGTCGACGCCGAGCTGGTGCGCGCCGACGCGATGCTGGCGCTCGACCTGCGCGACCTGCGCGCGACCCCGGACGGCTGGGAGCGTTCGGCGGCCGAACTGCGGGACCTCGAAAGGAACTACGCGAAGCGGTACGGCGCCGAGAATCCGCTCACCCTGACCGCGACCGTGTTCGCCGACCGCGCCCTGCTGGCGCTCGGCCAGCCCAAGCGAGCGCTCGCCGTGCTGTCCGCGACCGAGCAGGTCGTGCTGCGGGTGCTCGGCGAAGACCACCCGCTGCGCTACCGGATCCGGCACGGCATGGGGCTGGCGCACGCGCAGCTGCGCGAATTCGGCCGCCAGGCGGAACTGCTCGAGGACATCCTCGAACCGCAGATCCGGCTGCTGGGGCGGACCCACCCGGAAACCGTCGAGAGCCGGCTCGACCTCGGGATCGCCCTCGCGCTGAGCGGCCGCGGCCCGCGCGCGCGGGCGACCGAGCTGGTCGACGGCGCCGCGCGCGACATCGTCGAAGCGCTCGGCGCGGCCACCGAACTGTCGGCCAAGGCACAGGCCGCGAAGCGCGTCGTGCGGCTCCCCCAGCCGTTCGTCTCCGCGCTCTTCACCGTCGAACGGCTGATCTGGCCGGGCCGCGAGAAAGGCGAATAACCATGGAACGTCAGCTGGCCGACCGCTACCGCCTCGGTCCGCCCCTCGGTCGCGGACCAGCGGGCGAAGTCTTCGCCGCCACCGATCCCGGCGGCCGCGAGTACGCCGTCAAGCTCCTCGACGCGCGCCTGACCGGGGACCGAGACGCCGTCGAACGGTTCCTGCGCGCCCAGTCGCCGCTCGTGGGCCTGGTGCACGAGCACCTGGTGACCCTGCACGACCTGGTCGTCGAGGGGGACACCGTCGCGCTGGTCCTGGACCGGGTGCCGGGTGGTTCGCTGCGCGAGCGGCTGAGCGCGTCGGGCACGCTGCTGCCGACCGAGATCGCCCGGATCGGCGCCGGGATCGCGGCGGCGCTGCAGGTGGTGCACGACGCCGGGGTCGTGCACGGCGACGTCAAGCCGTCCAACGTGCTGATGGACGACACCGGCGCGGTGCGGGTGCCGAAGCTGACCGACACCGGCGTCGCGGCCCTGGCACCGCGGCGGGCGCACACGTCGCTGGCGACCGCGTCGAAGTACGCGGCCCCCGAGGTCGTGCGCGGCGGGCAACCGGGGCCCGCCGCCGACCTCTACGCGCTGGGTGTCGTGCTCTACGAGCTCTACTGCGGGGTCGCCCCGTTCGCCGGCGGGTTCGTCCG
>NZ_JAAGNB010000507.1:0-2913 GCF_010550475.1 Amycolatopsis sp. SID8362 | reverse complement strand
ACCGGCGGCCGCGACGGCGTCAGCGAGTCGAGCGCGCCGCCGGGGTGGGCGAGCACGCTCAGCCGGTTCGAGCCCGCCGCCCGCAGGCGCCGGTCGAGTTCGACGGCGAAGAGCATCTGGGCCAGCTTGGAGCGTTCGTACGCGCGCTTCGGGACGTACGCGCGTTCGCTCTGCAGATCGGCGAAGTCGAGCTTCGCGGACTTCGCGGCGAAGCTGCCGATGGTCACGATGCGCGCGTCCGGCGCCAGCACGGGCAGCAGCCGGGCGATCAGCGCGAAGTGGCCGAGGTGGTTGGTGCCGAACATCAGCTCGTGCCCGGCGGCGGTCTCGCGCCGCGGCGGCGCGTCGAGCAGGACGCCCGCGTTGCACACGACGGCGTCGAGCGCACCGGTTTCGACGGTCGCTACCTGGGCCAGGTCGGCGAGGTCGAGGCGCACGTGCCCGACCTTCGCCCCGGCGACCCGCGCGCGGATGGCAGTCTTCGCGGCTTCCGCCTTCGCCGGGTCGCGGCTGCCGAGCACGACTTCCGCGCCCGCCGAGGCCAGCTGCTCCGCGGCGAAGTAGCCGATCCCCGCGTTGCCGCCGGTCACCAGCACCCGCATCGACGTCCCCTCCCCGTGCCAAGCTGTCCCGCATGGAGAACGCTACCGGCTACCGGCGGTCGGCCGGCTCGGCGCGCGGCGAGGCCCGGCGGCGCGAGCTGCTGGCGAAAGTGACCGACGACGTCGCCGAGAACGGCCTGGTGGACTTCTCGCTGCGGCGCGCCGCACGGGCCGCCGGGACGACCCACAAGGTGCTGCTCTACCACTTCGAAAGCGCCGAAGACCTGCTCCGGCAGGCGGTCTTCGCGTTGCGCGAGCGGCGGATCGGCAACGCGCTGGCCGCGATCGCCGCCGAACCGGCCACGCTGAGCGACCGCGTGCGGGCCGCCTGGGTGAGCCTGCGCGACGAGGAAACGCAGCTGCGGCGCGTGCTCGACCAGGCGATGGGCCTGGCGATGTACGACCCGGGCCGGTACGCCGCACTCGGCCACGGCGCGTCCGAGCAGTACCTCCCGACGCTGATCTCGTTCTGCCCGGCCGGCTGGCCGGAGCGGCGCAAGCACGAGGTCGCGTCGATGATCCTCGCGACCCTGCGCGGGTTCCTCGTCGACCTGCTGACCAGCGCGGACGGCGCCGGCGCGGCCGCCGGGTTCGAGGCGCTGCTGCGCGCGGTCGAGCGGGAGGAAGCAGCACCCCTCGACACTTTGTGAACCACGTGGTTCACTTCCGGCATGCAGATCGAGCTGACCGCGGGCACTGTCGAGTACACCGACACGGGCGGGCCGGGCCCGGTGGTGGTCTTCGTCCACGGACTGCTGATGGACGGCTCGCTGTGGGACGGCCCGGTCGCCGCGCTGCCCGGCCACCGGTGCGTGGTCCCGACGTTGCCGCTGGGCGCGCACCGGAAACCGATGCGGCCCGGCGCCGACCTGTCGCTGCCCGGGATCGCCCGGCTGCTGATGGAGTTCCTGGAGCGCCTCGACCTGCGCGAGGTGACCCTGGTCGGCGTCGACACCGGCGGCGCGCTGGTGCAGCTGCTCATGGCCGACGGCGTTCCCCGCGTCAGCCGCGTCGTGCTGGCTTCGTGCGACGCGTTCGACAACTTCCCGCCGGGACTGACCGGGAAAACGTTGTTCCTGGCCGGAAAGCTGTCGCCGGGGTTGTTCGGATTGTTCATGCAGCAGCTGCGGCTGCGCATGGTGCGGCGGCTGCCGATCGCGTTCGGGTGGCTGACCAAACGCGGCGACGACGTTTCGGCGCGCTGGATCCGGCCGTTGCTCCACGACGCGGACATCCGCCGCGACACGGTTCGCGTCCTGCGGGCGTTCGCGGCCGAACCGGGCATCCTGCGGGAGGTGGCCGAACGTTTACCCGCGTTCGACCGGCCGGCGCTGGTCGTGTGGGCCCGCGAGGACCGCGTGATGCCACCGGAGCACGGCGAACGGCTGACCTCGTTGCTGCCCAAGGGAAAACTGGTGCTGGTCGACGACAGCTACACGCTGCTGCCGCTCGATCGGCCCGAGGAGTTCGCCCGGCTGGTCCGCGAGACCACCACCGCGTGAAAGCGCTTCAGATGCGGCTCAGGCCGTGGAGGATGCGCTCCATCAGTTCGAGGCTCGGCCGGTTGCCCGACCCCTTGGTGCGGGCGGTGTGCACGGCGATGATGCCCCGGTCCGCCAGGTCCGACAGCAGGACCCGCGCCACCCCCAGCGGGATCCGGCGCCGCGCGGCGACCTCCGCGACCGACTGCGACGTCCGGAGCAGCGCGCAGATCTCGGTTTCCTCCTGCGTGCTCCCCCGGACCACCGCCCGCCCCCGCTGCGTGATCGAGACGAGCGTCTCGACCGGCAGGTCCCGGGTCGGGCGGGTGCGGCCATGGGTGCGGAAGTACGGGCGGACCATCCCCGCTCCGCCTTCTTCGAGCACGGACCCCCAGTGCACAGCCAGCTCCTCACGGCGATTAATCCTTGTCGGCGATTATTTGACCTAATGATCGAGTAGGCCGCAATCGACCGGACGGAGTAGCGCCGGAAAAACCGCTGATCAACGGCCTGGCGGCGGCGCAGTACTACCCCGAAGAACCAGGTGTGTCCCCACAATCGCGGGTGATGTCGCGATTTTTCCGCCGGACAATCGCGCCAGCAGGATGCGGCCGGCGCGCTCCCCGAGCTCCGCCACCGGCTGCGCCACGGTGCTCAGCTCGAGCAGGTCGGCGAGGTCGTGGTCGTCGAACCCGAGCACCGAGACGTCCGACGGCACCCGCAGCCCGGCCCGGCGCAGCGTCCGCAGCGCCCCGAACGCCATCTCGTCGGACGCGGCGAACACCGCCGTCGGCCGGCGGGGCAGGCCCAGCAACGCGCCCATCGCGCGC